>CAWUOD010000238.1:0-5650 GCA_963923115.1 uncultured Singulisphaera sp. | reverse complement strand
AACCAAAACCAGGGAAACCCATTTTGAAAAGCGGAAAGAGGAACTGCCCAAAGATATGGAAAAATTGGGGAAAACCCCCATCCCCCTTCCCAGGGAATCCATCCTTTTCGCGGGTAGCTCATCAATACGACTTTGGGATCTGAAGCAATCGTTTCCCGACCTGAAAACGATCAATCATGGATTTGGAGGGTCGATTACGGAAGAACTGGTCCGGAATGCGAAGCCGCTGGTCTTGCGCCACAAACCGGAAACCCTGGTCATCTATGAGGGAGACAACGACCTTGCCTGTGGTTTCACCCCATTGGAGATTGCCAATTTTCACAGGGAGCTTTTTGACCTACTTGCGCGTGAGCTTCCCGGCACAACAATCTATTCCCTAGCCGTCAAGCCCAGTCCCAGTCGCATGGTCCTGATCGATAAACAGGTCGAGTGCAACAAGCTGCTCGAAGCACTTTGCAAGAAATATCCCAATGTCCATTTTGTAGATGTTTTTTCGCCTCTGTTGGATGAGAACGGCAAGCCGCGCCTTGAGGATTATCAGGAAGACCGGTTACACCTTTCAGACAGGGGATATGCCCGGTGGAACGCGATTCTGGGCCCCATTCTTCGGCGACAATCCAATGCCGATGTTAAAACGCCGGACACCCCCAAAGGAAAATAGCCGCCCAAATGCTTGTCCATTGCCGCTATTGACCCCATTAGGACCCCAAAGACGAATAAAATACCGAAAAAAGTTCGGATTTGGGAATTCCAAACCCATCTTGTTACCACAATCCGCCATCAAGGATCTTTTTGGAACTTTGGGCAAAAGCAATCAGCCTGGAGACAAAAAGCATCTATTCATGCCGGGAAAGGATTTGCTGGCCCGCCATAGGCAACGGATCCTGTACTCCCGATTTCATAGGGCTTTGGCGAACAACCTTTGCTCCCAATTGGACTGGACCCCCAATGGGGTACAACTCCCCAGCCAAAATGGGATTGGGAGGGCAATTCAGTAACGACCGCAATCGTTTCCAACCCCAGGGCCGATTCCCTCCGCGGTAAATCTTTGGGATGCCAAGACGGAAATCCCACAATTTTCAAATTGGCCTTGAACTTTTCCTTGGGATGTGGCGTAGGATGGATGTGTCAAGGGATGTGACAATCATGCAGCGACTAATTTCCAGTCTGGCGATCATGGCCACCCTCGTGGTGTCTTTGCCACCGGCGTGGTGCTGCATGGTTAAGCCTGTTCAAGGGACTTGCTGCGCCAACACCGGGCGTTCGTGTTGCGGAGATGAAATTCCCGCCGATTGTGCCAATTGCTCGCCCGTTCCTGGCGGGCAGACGCCTGCCAAAACACCCTTTTCCTGTATTGTTTGCCAATCGCACAACGATATTGTTCCCCAGCCTCAAACTTGGGAACCTGTCCAATTGGCTCCGGTTGGGTTTTTGTCATTTGAAGGTCTATTCACAAACTCTTTTTCAAAAATAACTTACGCCAATTTGTCCCGATTTGATTCCGGCCCGCCTTTGTGGTTGGCTTATTGCTGTTTTCGCTGTTGAAACTCCCGGGGCTCCCTGGAATTTCCTTTTTTGGGGTAGCCCAGCCGTGTTCCCATGGGTTATGAGCTTTAAGAACACACGGAGTTCTCACATGTTTAAAAGTTTCTGGTCTTTGGTTGTTGGCGCAATGGTTTTGGGTGCGGTTGGTTTTGCCGCCAAGGGCATGAACCATAGCCGCCAGGCAGCTTGCTGCCCAACGGGCGACTGCTGCCCCAATGGAGCTTGCTGCGTTGCGGAACCCTGTTGCGCGAATCCCGGTTGTGTGCCTGGTGGCGAATGCTGCCTGACCTCGGATTGCTGCACCGATTGCCCCAAAGGCGGCCCTGAATGCTGCAAGGGTGCCGGGGCGGTAAGCACCAGCGTCAAATCGTGCTGCGCCCAAAAGGCTCCTTGTTGCCAAACCAAGGCTTCCACTGCCAACGATTAGTTTCTGATCGTGAAGTGGGTTGGTTGCCAGTTGGCATGACACAGGCCCGGTTGGCATAAACCATTAAAGGCCCCGGATCCCTCATTGCGGGATTTCGGGGCCTTTTCCGTTTTCCAACGCGGGGAAAATCCCGGCCCTGCAAGCAGCCTACAAAGACCTTACAAAGACCCTACAAAGAGCCTATAAGGGGGCTGGAATATCTCGCTTTCGCAGCAACCACAACGCGGTTACCCACCCCACTGCCGCCAGCGCCATTTGGACCAGAAAACTCGGAATCCGCACCACGCCGGGTCCAAACCATTCCCGAAAATCGACCATCGGAATGCGGCCAAGGGGAGCCTCCTGGGGGAGGTAATAATAGTAAAAGCAGAGCGGTCGGAAGGGCTCCAGTGGCCCCCATAACTGACCCAGCAAATTGATCAGAAACATAGTCAACAGGATCAGCACACCCACTCCAAGCGCGATGAAGCGTCTTCGGATCAGCACGGACACCACAATTCCCAATCCGGAAATGGATGCCATGAATCCAAAAAGCTGGGGCAGGGCCAACAAAAAATGTCCGGGACGAATACTCAGGCGCTCCGAAATGTCCTGGGGGCCCTTGGATTGCGACAGGTTGGATTGACCTGGACGGTCCCGAAATGGATCTTCCAGCCGAAGCCGTAACGGACCGATTTCGGCAATTATTGCGGTTTTTTTTGACAACAATTTGGGACTGAGAGGCTTGACCTCAAGGGGGGAAATGATCCATGCCCCGATGGTCAAACCCGAGACGGCCAAGGTTGCCAATATGAGCATCGCCACACTTTCGGCGATCGCATGACCCAGCCAGACGCCAACACGGGAAACGGGCTGTGCCAGCAAAAGCTCCATGGTTCCGCGGTCGATCTCTCCCGCGATGGCCTGCGTGGAGCGACTGATGGCCCAAAGGGGCAGGATTGTGATCATGGTGGGGTGGACCAGGCAAACGGAAAGAAAATCCATCGCCTGGTTCAGGTCGATTCTCTCACCACCCAAAAGAGTGCGCAGTAGCTGCCCCGGCCCCTCAAACAGCGCGCCTTCCATGTCCTTGTTGGAAAGCCCGCCCATTTGCCCCAACGCCTCGAAAAAAGGGGCGATTTGCCCCAGCATCCTTTTGGCGATGAGGGCCCAGATCAGTCCAAAAACAAAAGCGAGCAATCCTGTGGCAAAAAGGGGCCATCGCAGGTCCCTGAATATTCGCCACAACAAAGGTCGGATATTGCCTATACTCTTTCCGGGATACCCTGTCATGGCTGGATACCCCCTGGAAAAATCGAGGCCAGGGCCCGGCGCAGGCCATCCTGCTCAACCCGCAATTCCCTTGCCCCGGTTGTGGAAAGCCATGTCAAAACCTCCGGGGTAAGCGCGGGCGCCGCAATGTCCCAACCCCCCAGTTTTTCGGATGGGATCAGACGCAATTGTTCGCCAAGATGGGCCGGAATCGCCGGAGGTTGGGCTGTCACAAGGTGTATCCGGATTCCACCCCTCAACGCCTCCCTTGACCGGTCCATCACGAGTTCACCCTTGCGAAGGACGACAACACGGTCCGCGACGGCATCGACCTCCTCAAGAATGTGCGAGGAAAAAAGCACCGCCTGGCCCGAATTTCTCGCTTCCCGAACAAGCTCGACAAGGGCGTCGCGCATCGAGGGATCCAGGGCATTGGTTGGCTCGTCGAGCATCAAAATCGGTGTTCGGGGCAGAAGCACCGCCAAAAGCGCCACTTTGCGTTTCATTCCCGAACTGAGATTCCCAAGTGGCCGATTCAAATCGAGCTCAAAAAGGCGCGCCAGCCTTGACATGCGGGCCTCATCGGGAAGCTCGCCCCTGAAAGATGCGATCCACCTTACGATTTCCCTGCCATTCATGGTGTCATAAAGGCGAAGTTCCGCGGGAAGGTAGGAAACTTGCGCCCGGGCCAAATGCCCCTCCGACCAACAATTGTGGCCACCAAGGGTCGCGGTGCCCGAGGTTGGTTTGAGAAAACCAAGCAAAAGCCGCAGGGCGGTGGTTTTGCCCGAGCCGTTGGGGCCAAGAAGACCAACCACCTCCCCGGAACGAACGGAAAGGTTGAGCGATTTCAGCGCATCAAATGTCCCGTAGCGCTTGGAGAGTGCTTCGGTTTTCAGGATGGTAACGGGCATGTCCATGCCAGAATGATAGGAACCCGGACTGATCTTCAGCCGTTTTGGTGCCCCCGGGGCTTTGGGATCCTAAGAAAACTCTGGAAATGCCATTCTGTTCAAGCCTGTGACTTCCAATGCCTTTTATGGAAAGCACCTATGAGAATCCCAATCAAGTGTTTGGCTGCGGTTTTGGTTTTCGGCTCTTTGCTTCAAGGAATCATTCCCGAAACAGGCGCGAAAAAACTATCCGCGCAAACCCCTTCCAATCCGGACTCCAATGGTTTTGTGCCGCTTTTTAATGGCAAAAATCTGGAAGGTTGGGTCCCCGTCAACACACACGAGGGGACCTTTTATGTCAAGGATTCCATGATCGTCACGACCGGCAAACCGACTGGATACATGCGAACCGAAAAACAGTACCAAAACTTCATTTTGGAACTCGAATGGAAACACACCAACACAAAGGAAGTGGGCAACAGCGGCCTTTTTTTGTGGGCCGATCCGTTGCCTGCCCTTGGGACGCCATTCACCCGCGGTATCGAAGTCCAGGTGCTTGTGAATCTTGAAAAAGAGGGGCAATACACAAGCCATGGGGATATTTTCAGCATCTGGGGCGCGACTTGTGTTCCCGATCGTCCCCATCCCCTGGGATGGCCCCGGTGTCTGCCCTCGGAACGCCGCGCCAAAGGTGGTGGGGAATGGAACCATTATCGAATCGAGGCCAATAACGGCAGGATCAAACTGGCGGTGAATGGGAAGGAAGTTGGCGGCGTAAGCAAGGCCAGCCCCAGCAAAGGCTACATCGCCCTGGAATCGGAAGGGGCGGAATGCACATTTCGAAACCTGAAAATCAGGGAACTCCCAGGAGATGCCATCGACGAAAAAGAAGCGACTCCCCTGGCCCAAGGCGATCAATACCTTTTGGCGCATGACGGATTGAGAGGTTTTGTGACCAAACCAGGCACCCCTTGGTCGATGCAGGACTGGATGCTTTCCTATCGAGGGAAAAAAGGAACGGGAAACTCGGAAATTTGGTCAACAAAGTCCTACGGAAATTCGGCATTTACCGCCGAGTGGAGATTTCCCGCGGACAAGGACACCCAGGGGAATCGCAAGGTTTATCTGGGTTTGAGGGGAAGCAACAAGGCCCTGATCCAATTAACGGACGCCAAAACAGGATCAGGTGGGCTTCCCCTTGTCGCAGGGGACTTGACCCTCCCCGATCAGGTTCGAACGAGTGCCCAACCCCGCGAGGTCGCCGACGCCAATCCAGGCCAATGGAACCGACTTGAAGGGAGCCTTCTGGGCAACCAGCTAAGCCTCAAAATCAATGGCAAAGAGGTGATCAAGGCACTCCCGATTGAAGGCATTTTGCCTGAGGGACCACTAGGGCTGATTGCATCCTCCGGCCCGGTCGATTTTGCAAACCTGTTCGTTCGCGAATGGAAATAGAAGGCAATGCAAGATAGGAAAACCTATCAAATATCCATGCAGCATTGCGACTCGAAACCATCAGGTTAGGGTTTTGAAA
>CAWUOD010000237.1:0-5653 GCA_963923115.1 uncultured Singulisphaera sp. | reverse complement strand
CACAAGGAGTATCGTCGGCAGCGTCAGATGTGTATAAGAGACAGTTCCAATACCACCATGGTGGGCCACCAGGGACGCCCTTTCAAAAAGTCCCCCCAAAGGAGCCCATCGACAAACAAAAGTTCCCTCCGGAACACGACCCGATTTGTGTTGCGAAAGCTGTTCGGGGTGGCGGGTCAAAAGGACCACCCTTCTGTCCAGTTCCCGGGCGGCCCTTGTTGTCGCCTCGAAAACCCTCCCCGCCTGGGCCATCGCCGAACCCAGGGTCACCACAACAGGCGGCGACCCGGCAAGCAAAAAGTCATCGAGGTCCGGCGGCATGGGGGAGTCGTTTCCCGCCAGGAGAAAAGGGAACTGTTTTGCCTGGGCGGGCAAATCCCCAGGCGAGGCAAACCATTCGGGAAATAACGCGATCACCAAATCCGGTGAGTGCCACCAATGGGTCATCCAGTTTTTGATCTTTGGCAAACCATGGGCCTTGCGCAAGGTTCCCAACTGTTTCTCCAACATCGGATCGACAACAAAACGATCCACAAGATTGCGAAACTGATGGGGAAAGCGTTTGTGCAACCAGGGAATCAACCCACCCAAAGCGATCACGGGAGGCTCTTTTACACTTCGAAACACGGCGGGGGACAAATGGAGAGTCGCCAGGGGAAAACGCCGGATATCCCGCAAGATCCGCGGCGCCATGGCAAGGGAACTGGCCACCACCCCGAAACTCCCCTGTGGCCTATCGTCAATCCAGTGGCCTGTGATATCCAACAATTTTGACATCACAGGGGCAAATCCCGCATCGCCCAACAAAAAGGCGGTCCCCTTCATCGGCTTCCAAAGATCGGGATGGTTGGTGAGCCTTTCATAGTCCGAAAGGTCGCCAATGGGAATAAATCCCAGGCCATGGCGCTCGACATCCGCCTGAAAGAAGGGGTTGGTGACAATGGTCGCGGTGTGCCCGCGACGAAGGAGCTCCCGGGCGATGGTGACCCCGGGAAGAACATCCCCCGAGCTGCCCATCAGCAAAAACAGAAAATCTACCTTTTTTGGGAGCGACATGGACTTGTTTGTTCCGGGATGGATCGTGTATCGGCGGGGGATTTTCCCTGGAGGGGGAAAGAAATAATCAGGGAACGCCCGGCTTTCCCAACCTGGTCTCCAGGAAATCCCAGGCCTTTTTTCGGACCTCGGGGGGGAAATCGTGCCCCGCCTCGGGATAGAGTGCGACCAGGTCTTTTTCCGCTCCCAAAAACCGGTATACGGCCGTTGCCGGTGTGACACATTCGCGCACGCCGACAACCTCGAAGTTCGAATCGTTCAAAGGCGCGTTGATGAAAAGCGGTCGTGGCGCAATCAGGGCCAATACGCCCGGGAAATCAAAAGGCATGCGGGCGGGATCCGCTCCATATTCGGAAACGATCCGGGGCATATAGCGATCACTGGACCAACCTTTGAGGTTTCCCCCATAGTAGCGCCCGAAGCGGTTGAAACCACAGCTTGTCACAACCGCCTTGATTCGCGGATCCCAAGCGGCTGTGAATAGGGCGTTGTGCCCGCCCAGGGAATGCCCGGCTGCGGCGATTCTCGTGGGATCGACCTCGGGGAGACTTTGCAAAAAGTCGAGAGATCGCCTGTTGTCGGTGACGGCTTTGATGGTGCCGGAAATATGGGGGTTTTCCTTAAAGTCATACTTGTACTCGCCAAAGGAGGGATAATCGGGGCAAAGCACAACAAACCCCCGCTGGACGAGTTCCCTGCCGATGTGAAGATTGGGCAATCCTCCCAAACCGGCCGGCTCGTCCTTGCCGATGTTGTTGGTCTGATGCAGGCAAAGAACGGCGGGGCGCCTTTTGCCCGGCTCGATGCCCCCCGGAATCAAAAGCCAGGCCCGCACACGCAGAGGTTTTCCCATGCCGGGATTTTCCTGCAATCGATCAACAACAAAGGATACCTTTTTCAGGATATATTTCGACTCGAGCCGCTCCTCCAGCACCTCGGGTTCGAGCGCCCCACGCAGACCCGGTTCCCCGGGATTTCCCATGACCCGGGCCATCCCGGCCAAAATGGCCAAACGATGCCCTTCCCAGGAGACAATATCGGAAAAGGTTTGGGCCCCGACACCCGGAGCAAAGCTAACCGGACCCAGGGCACCCGGTTGTGGCCCTTTGGGGGGAGTCCCGGGGCTCTGGGCAAACAGATTGCCCAATATAAACAGCAAAAGGGAAGACATGGGGGGTGGCTCCGGAAGAATCCCTGATGTTGTAGGGGATCTTTTGCGGCATGCCCTGTTTTGGCGATGCGGACCGGTATGGCGATACGAACCGGGCAAAACCAACGCAAAAAAACACCCCGGATGACCCTGGCAATCGCCGGGAAATCCGGGGTGATAGGTAGGCGGAATATCCGAAACCCGGATTAGTCGAGAGTGAGAACCTCACCACCCTGACGGGTGATTGCGGCAGCCAGGGCCTTGGGTTCGGTGGATTCCTTGAGGAATCGAACCGATCCATCGCCAAACGCCGCATTCACGCCACCGGTGTGAAAACCATAGATGGCTTCGAAGTTGTTGACATTGATGCAATTGCAACCACCGTCTGGCACCATTCCGGTGGTGTCCCAACCACGAAGGGTCTTGGTGATGTTGTGGTCGGCCCATGCGCCGTTAAGCTGCCAGCCGCCTGAACCGGGGTTATTTGGCATTACCGCTTTGCCCCTGGCATAGACCTGTTGGCGACCTGCGATTTCGGTCAGCATGATGGTGTTGGAGGTTCCATCGATGATGTCCGCCTGACGGGGACCATCGTTGTTACCCTTGCCTCGCGCGCCGAAGAAGCCACTGTCGCCTGTTGGGGACGCAGGAGCGCAACTGGCCTGGAACTGTCCGCGAAGACCCTTGATGGCGGCGTAGTCCGCCGGGGCAAGGATCAAAGGCACGGGAATGCCGAAGTAGGGACCATAATCGGTCGTGCGATTGGGAGCCGAGGGACAAAGGAAAGTTTTCACCACCGTCGCGCCGCCTGTCGAAACCCCAAGAGGTGCCGGAAGATTTGCGGGATCCGCAACGGATTTATTGATGTCGAAAACATTGTTCAGGTTTCCCTGCTCAATGTAGGGCAACACCATCGAGAGCATGCTGTGGCCCTGGGTTTGTGGACCGAAGGGGTTCGCCGGATTGGGATTGGTAAGGAAGTCAAAACCCCATGCGGGATAGCGACCCTTGGTACCTTCCAGGTTGACCATGGCCAAAGCCAACTGCTTCAGATTGTTTTGGCACTGCATACGGTTGGCGGCCTCGCGAACCTTTTGCACCGCGGGCAAAAGCAAACCAATCAAAACCGCGATGATCGCGATGACCACCAACAGCTCGATAAGCGTGAAACCACCCCTTTTTTTGGATTGATGATTCATGAATGACTCCGGGAGAGGATCCTTGGAATGAGATAAAAACCAGGGCCTGGATAGAAAAGTTTTGGACCCAATCGCGGAGGCCACACAAAGCAGGCAGAATGGATAAAGTAAAGCGCGGTCTGTGAACCTTGAATTCCGCGAATGAAACTCCTCAACATTGTTATCGTATTTTAAGGACAGCGGAGTCGTCAATCGATTGTTTTGAGAAAATCTTGATATCAACCTACTTTTTCAAGGCCATGGGTCCCCGCGCCAATCCTGGCCCCTATCGTCGGGTATGCTATTTTTCCGGGTTGGGTGAACAGAATTGGAAAATCCCAGGCAGGCTTTCAACGACCCTCATACCCAATCCCCTGTCCCTCGCCCGTTAGCGAAAGTGATAAAAGGGGACCAGTTGGTTTGTGGCCAGGTGAATCCACCAAAAAACCATGGTTTGTCAAACATGGAACCGCCTAGTCCGGCAACGCCTTGCCACAGGTCTCCCTCATGAAGGGCAACAGGAACAAGCCGCCAAGGTAGACAAAACTGATGACCCCACAGGCCTGCCCATAATTTCCCTGAAACACCCCCTCCATCAGGGCACCCGTTTGAAGCGTCCCAATCGCCGCAAGAATCCGGCCAAAATTGAACCCGAATCCCTGCCCGGTGGCACGCACCCTTGTGGGAAAAAGCTCAGGCAAATAAAGTGGTAGCCAACCATAAAACGAGGCCGTGCAGGCACCCGCGATGAAAACGCTCACAAAGAACCAGGTCGACCAGGTTTCATTGGTCCGAAAGAAAAGCTGCGCGCTCCCCAGGGAAATCAGAAGCAAAAAACCATAAGTCCACCGGCGGGAATACCGCTCCCCCAGAATGGCAGCAACCATGCATCCCAAAGAGGCTCCCATCGCCGACCAAAATTGGGTCCATTGCTTGGCCCCGGGAAGCTTTTCCGAAAGTTTGTCCGCCCAGGGTTGCGCCCACTGAAGCGACCCCCAAGTCCCCAATAGCGCCACCCCTGAAAGTCCCGCGGCGATAAGCATCATCGAGAGGGTCGCCCGGCGAAACTCCGGAGTCTCGGCATTGCGGGAAAGGTAGTTCCGGATCGGCCAAAGATATCCCACGGTTACGACACCGAGAAACCCGACCGTGCCGATCACGCGAAAAGCCCAGGCCACTTCGTTGGCCCACAGCCCCAAAATTCCAAAACAGGCGGCGGAACCAACCAAAACCCCAAGGAGATCCCTCGTTGCCCAGCCCTTGGTCCGTCCTCCGCTTCGCTCCTCGGTCCAACTTTGCGATTCCGGCACAAAGAAACGGATCACCAGCGTAAGGAGCGCGGGGAGGATTCCCATCAACATCAACATCCGCCACCCCGAGTTGGCCGCCAACCGCTCAATCCACTCTTGCGGGATCTGCAAAGATGTCAAAAGGGAGCCCAGCGCGGCTTGGACCTGATTCAGAAAAAGACTTAGAAATGCCACAATCACATAGCCCAGGTTACCCGCCGCGCCGATCAATCCCGCCAGGAGTCCCCGGGATCGCCCCTGCCAGATCTCCATGACAAGCGCCACGCCAAGCGACCATTCCCCACCCATGCCAAGAGCCGCCAAAAAACGGACGGCGACAAGGTGCCAGGGGTGCATCGCGAAGGCACCGAGGGCGGAGACGACCGCATAGGTGAGAATGCTCAGGGTCATGGCCCGAACCCGGCCAATCCTGTCCCCAAGCCAACCGAACACAACACCGCCCGTCGCCGCGCCCACAAGAAACGCCGCGGTAATGACCCCATACCACCTGCCAAAAATCTGGTCCGATGCCTGGTCCCCCAGAAGCTCCATGACCGCAGGCCGGGCCACCACGGGAAACAGCCCCATCTCAAATCCATCGAAGAGCCAGCCCAGCAGGGCCGCCACAAGGGCCATCGTGCGAGCGGTGGTGGAGGTGGCCACTTGGGACGCTTGGGACTGGGAGGCGGTCATCGGGACCTTTCGCGAATGAAAAGGCTGAGGAAAGTGGCCAGGAAGCGGAATCGTCCCATGGCAGGATCGCAACAAAGCGGGATTACTTTGGTTTTACGGGAATCCACTGCACCGCGTCGACCACCACAAATCCCTTGGTTCCCTCATTACTGATAATCACCGAGGAATTTTTGCCGGAAGGATAAACCCCCAAAACAAAATAACCGCCTTTGGTGGCTTTGGTCTGGTCAAAAAAGAACTGTCTGGTTTCGCCGCCTGAAATCAGGGTGACAGGAACTTTTTTGGAG
>CAWUOD010000236.1:0-5659 GCA_963923115.1 uncultured Singulisphaera sp. | reverse complement strand
GCGGTGCCTGAATGGGTCATGTAGTGGAACTTGTCGTTGGAAGGTGAGCGGAC
Organism: uncultured Singulisphaera sp.; assembly: GCA_963923115.1. GTDB lineage: Bacteria > Planctomycetota > Planctomycetia > Gemmatales > Gemmataceae > SYLG01. The sequence goes on along the minus strand of CAWUOD010000236.1, from coordinate 5,606 downwards.
AAACCAGCGTCCTGATACTTTTTGGTGTTTGGCCAACCATTCTCGCCCTTCCCGGGTCCAGGGTGCGACGGTTTTCCGGTAGTCATTGCCAAGACCCTCCAGGGTCAGGATCACCATGGCCGTTGCGTACCCATCGGCCGGAGTTTTGTCCAAATCGTTCGCCTCGCCATTGTGGCGTTTCCATTGTCCCAGGGAAACGAGGGACCAGCCACCTTCCGGTTTTTTGGCCTTTTCCACTCGGGAAAGAAGCGTTTCGATCGTTGGTTTGTCCAGCGGTTGGCCGAGTTGGGCCAGCAGCCATGCGCGCATCAGTTCGTGGTGGAGGCTGGTGAGTTTTTGTCCCTTGATGTGGACCAGAAGTTTGTCGATGGCGGGTTTGGCTTCATCGCGCCAGGCCTTGGGCGCGCCTGTGACGGCCATCGCGGCGACCAGCGCGCCATAGTCGTCGTCATGCTCGGCGGGTGGCCAGTTACATTTGAGCCAATCAAAACCACCGTGGGGTTTTTGCAGTTTCCACATCCAGTCCCATGCGGCTTTGGCGGGCCGGGAACCGGGGGTATGGGCATGATTGTCATCCCAGATCAGCGCGGTGGCTGTGGAGACCACCTCCGCGTCCCAGCGGGGTTTCTCCTTGTCCCAGTTTTGGGCTCGTCCATCGAAATAGGTTCGGATCTCTTTTAGTGTTTGCGAATCCGATCCCCCCGGGAGCGCGCGCCTTGTCATCAGATAGGGATAATTGGTGTGACAGGTTCCACACTTTTTGGAATTGGTCCAATCGGCGTTGATCGGGTCGAGAAATTCCACCGCCTTCGAAATCGTTTTCGCGACCGAAGTGACGGGCGCCTCGGGTTCATCCGGTTTGTTGGCGGGGGGTTTGGGTTTGGTCTGGGCGAAAAGAGGCGACGCCAAAAGACAAATGGCAAAAGAAATAAAAGATGCCCAAAGACCGAATGGCGTTCGCATGGCGGCATTCCGACGGTAGGAGGAGGGGGTGCACCTTTTAGACTAATACTCCGGACAGGTTTGCCCAGTCCGCTGTGTAAGTCATGGGTCCTGTCCTCCGGCAATGCCTGGACAAAACTGGCAGGCAATCAGCATGCAAAAATGGTGTTCTCATCCGGTTAAACCCGATTTCAAAGATCAGTTCCCATCCCGTTTGGCTTCGAGTTCCTGCCAGCGTGTATAAAGCCGTTCGACTTCTTTTTGGGCCTCTTCCAGCAAACGGCAGGCATTGGTCAGTTCGACATGGCTTCCTGTCGCCGCCCGGTCCATTTCGGCATGGCGGAGTGTGACGAGTTCCTCCGCCTCAAGCAGGGTCGCCTCGATTGTGTCGAGTTCCTGCTGTTCCTTGTAGGTGAGTTTCTTTTTGGCTTTGGGGGGGGCGGCTTTGGTCTGTTCGGAGGTCGCGGCGCGGGCGCTTTTGACCGCCGCTTTTTCCGCTTCGATCTGGGCCCGTTCAAACGCGGCGAGCCACTGGGAAACCGAGGCGAATTTCCCCGAGCCCCCCTTGCCATCCAGACCAATGACCTCGGTGCAAAGACGATCGAGCAATTCCCGGTCGTGGCTGACGATGACCAGCGCGCCGGGAAATTCGTCGAGCGTCTCCTCGAGGACCTCAAGAGCGGGAATGTCGAGATCGTTCGTCGGTTCGTCCAGGAGGAGAAGGTCGGCGGGCTTGACCATCATCTGGGCCATGCGCACTCGGGCCTGTTCCCCGCCCGAAAGAGATCCGACCATCAGATCAAGCTGTTCCTCCTTGAAAAGAAACTGCTTGGCCCAGGCGACGACATGGATTTGTCGACCATGAAGACTGACAATATCTCCATTAGGCGAAAGCGATTTGCGCAAAGTCTGGTTCGGATCAAGGGCGGTGCGCCCCTGTTCAAACATCACCTTTCGCAAACCATCCGCCTCGACAAGTGTCCCTGAATCGGGGGTGTGCTCTCCCGAGAGAGTGCGAAGCAGAACGCTCTTTCCGCTGCCGTTGGGGCCAAGAAGGCCCAGTTTGGTGCCGGGTGTAAGCGTCAGTTCGATCTCCGAGAAAAGCTTCCGTCCGCCCATGCTCTTGGAGATGCCCGTGGCGACAAGGAGTTTTCGGGTCTGGCGACCCGTGCCGGCAAATTCGATCCCCGCCGCTCCCGCGCCCGCATTGCGATATTTCAACTCGGCAAGCTCTTCACGGCGTTTGGCGGCGTCCTCAATCCGCGAGGAGGCCTTGCGTGTGCGGGCCGCCGCCTTTCTGCCGAGCCATTCGGTTTCGCGGCGGACCTGGTTGGCGACGGATTCCTGTTGGCGGGCCTGCCCTTCGAGGAACGCATCGCGGCGCTCAAGGAAAAGATCATACGACGCATTGGTGCGGAAGGTGCCGCCGGGATAGGCCCGGTTGATTTCCAGGATGTCATCAGCCACCGCGCGCAAAAAAGCCCGGTCGTGTGTCGCCACCAGATACGCAAAGGGCGCGGCCCGCAGCAACCTTTCGAGCCAGAGGATTCCCGGAAGGTCGAGATGGTTCGTCGGTTCGTCCATGAGGACAAGGTCGGGTTGGCGAACCAGTTCCCGCGCGATGCTCAACCTTTTGCGCCAGCCTCCCGAGAGGAGGTGGGCGGGCTGCTCCAGATCGGCGAATCCCACCTGGTCGAGGACGATGTTGGCCCGGGTTTCGCGGTCGTGTTCGTCAAGTGGTTCCTGGGCCAGCGCCGCAAGTACCACTTCGCGCACGCGCATCCCTTCGGGGAACTTGTCGTCCTGCGCCACAAAACCCATTTTGACCGAACGCCGCAGCGATCGGATCCCCTCATCGGATTCCTCACGGCCGGCAAGAATCTTGAGCAGGGTCGATTTTCCGGCCCCGTTGGGACCGATCAGGCCAACCCGTTCCCCCAGGGAAAGGTCAAACGACAAATCGCGAAAAAGGGGACGCGGGCCAAAAGCCTTGGTCAGCCCTTGGACTCCCAGGAGGACACTCATTCACAAACCTCGTCCGCGAAAGCCATTGAGGGGGCGGTGTGCCCCAAAAGTCGATTCTACGGAGTGGGGTTGGGACTTGGTCCCCGGGGCAAAGTGGGGGTTCAGTCCGCCAACTTTAGGCGTTTTGCCATCTTTTCGGCGCTCATCTCCATCACCTGATAGCATCCATCCTCAAAGCCCAATCGACGATATACTTCCTGGGCGGTGTGGTTTTCCAGCTCGACATAAAGCCTCAGGCCAACGACCGGGACTCCTTCCCGCCTCGAAAAATCCAAGGCGTCCGCGCAAATCGCATTCACGAGCGAGGCGAAAACGCCCTTCCCGCGCCAGGGTTGGGCGACAAACACGCTTTGAAACCACCAGACCCAACCATTGCGCCAGTCGGACCACTCGGGTGTTGTCATGGCCTGTCCGATGATCCGATCCGAGTCATTCGCAGGGGAATGGGGGTTGGTGATTGTTAGATTGTTTCCGGTTTGGGAGGCCTGGATCGTTTCAGCGACCCATAAGCGGACATGATTGGGGTGTTCGAGGGCGCCTCTGACTCCTGCGGCAAGAACTCCCGGATCGAGTACTTTTTCCTCGGTTTCCAAAGCCATGGCAGCATTTTGGCGGCAAATGGCGGTGACATCCTCCCACCTTGCCCTACGAATTGCCCAATTTTGGCTCATTGTGACCCTTCCCCTAGGAATTTTGCGAATGATAGGGTATAATTGCCTTTTTACCGAACTAGGAATTTCGGGGCCCCAAGCCCCTTGTTTGAGGTTACCATGGGACATCGCAAGACCACCCGCGACCTGACCATTTTTGATCAAAAAGTCTCCCGTGTCGTTAATGGCAAGGTCAAGAACAAGGAGCGGGAGCGTCGCCACAACCGTCTTGTGGGCGCCCTCAAGCAAGGCCAACGCACCCCCACGGTTCTCAGCTGGTTGTCCCAGGAAGTGGGAATCCCCAGCCGTCAGCTTTCCGTTGAGATCATCGAAGAATACCTCAAGAGCGTATAACTTCGCTCTTTGTGAAATACGATTAAACGGGCCCGGGCTTTCCCGGGCCCGTTTTCGTTTTTGGATAACATTGGCAATCCGTAAAAAAATGTTGCAAAATGGAGGGCGTATACTTTCTTTTGGTTCCACATCGGATCCCTAACTTCCATGAATGCCTTTAATTTCGATCGCCGCCAATGGCTTGGCGCCAGTGTTGTGTATGGACTCCCCCTTGCTTTTGCCGGGCTGAAGCCCCTGTCGGCGCGCGCAAGCCAATCCCCTTCCGAAGTCATCCGCATCGCCTCCATCGGGACCGGCGGTCAGGGTGGCTCGAACATGGGTCACCAACTCAAAAATATCATCGCGGTCTGTGATGTCGATCGCAGGCGACTCGCCCTCGCCTCGGACCGGGTGCAAAAATCCAACGGCAAGGCTCCCATATCCGTTGGGGATTATCGGCGCATCCTCGACAACAAGGACATCGACGCCGTCATCATCTCCACTCCCGACCATTGGCATGCCCGTATCGCGGTGGATGCCTGTGAGGCAGGCAAGCATGTCTATTGCGAAAAGCCCCTGACACTCACCGTCAGGGAAGGACGGGCCATCGTCAACGCCGCCCGCAAACACAAGCGGATCGTTCAGACAGGCAGCCAACAACGCTCCGGCAAAAACTTCGACATCGCCTGCGCGCTGGCACGGGGCGGTGCCCTTGGGAAAATAACGACTGTCGAGGTGGGAATTCCCGATGTCAATTTTGCGGGGCCTCCGGTTCCCGATTCTCCCGCCCCCGCGGAGCTCGATTATGACCTTTGGCTCGGGCCCGCGCCGAAGCGTCCCTACAACACCAAACGGGTCCATTATAATTTCCGCTTTTTCTGGGATTATTCCGGCGGGCAGATGACCAACTTCGGTGCCCACCATCTGGACATCGCCCAGTGGGGCCTCGGCATGGACAATTCGGGTCCCGAGCTGGTCACCGGAACCGTCACTTATCATCCCCAAAACTGGTACGAAGTCCCGATGTCGTCCCGGATCGAATATGTTTACGCCTCGGGAGCAAAGATCATCCTCGGCCAGGGGGACAAAGCGATCCAGGGTGGAACCAGGTTCATAGGCGAAAAAGGTTGGATCTTTGTGAACCGTGGCGTTCTCAAAGCTTCCGACAAAGCGATTCTGGGCGAAGTTTCCAAGGATGCCCTTAAGGCGGATGCCAGTTCCGATCACCATAAGAACTGGCTCGACTGCATCAAATCGGGCAAGCTTCCTGTGGCCGATGCCGAGATCGGCCACCGTAGTGCCACTGTTTGCCATCTGGGAAATATCGCCTCACGCCTGAAACGCCCCATCAAGTGGGACCCGGTCAGGGAAACCATCCCCGAGGACAAGGACGCTTTGGCGATGCTGAGCCGCCCCTATCGGGGCCCCTGGAAAAATCCTGAATAGGGGTTTTTTGGTTAGTGTGCAAAGAGTGTCGCTCCTCGCCGCTTTCCGCGCGAATGGTCGATTCCGGCAATGTTCCATCAGAAGTCGAAAATCAAGGCGTGGTCGGCGACAAGAGCCCCGGCATGCGCGGGATGTATTTTATACTTTTCGTAAAGAAATATTCGGTTTTGTGTAAATCTGTCTCTTATACACATCTCCGAGCCCACGAGA
>CAWUOD010000235.1:0-5671 GCA_963923115.1 uncultured Singulisphaera sp. | reverse complement strand
TACCGCCGCCGCCCATGCCTGCCATGCCGGCAATACCTCCAAGTCCACCAAGGCCGGCGATGCCACCGCCCATACCCATCATTCCCATGCCGCCCATGCCACCCATGCCCATGTTCATGCCACCCATACCACCCATGCCCATGTTCATGCCACCCATGCCCATGCCGTTCATACCCATCATGCCCATACCACCGGCCATGGACAAAAGGCTTTGACCAGCAAGACCGTAGCTACCACCGAATCCAAACAGGGTCGCCTGTTGTTGGACCTGGGCGGGGTTAATGGCGTTCTGGACAGGGAATACCAGGTCAGCCACGGGATAGATGCGGGTGACCTTTTCATTGAGGGCCGCAGTTTGCGTGGTGATCTCGATATGGTCATCGCGAATCAGGAAGGTTGCCCCGGTTCCGCCCTTGATGTGCTCTTCGGTGATGATCCGAATGAGGTTCGAGAGCTTGCCCTTGAATTTGCGGATCTTGCGATCGCCAACTTCCTGATCTTCGACCTTGTCGTTGCCATCCGCCTCAAAGGCCTTGTAATTGAAGATGACATCGATGCCAAAGCGATCGGTGAGAATCCTCTCAAGCTCCTCCTTGATCTTGGTCGAGGGGAGGTCCTGTCCGGCGTAGTTGATCTGGCTAACCAGGACTTCGCGGATCTTTTTGGCCGATTCGGGCACTGGTGGCTCGTAACCGGGATCGTTGTACGCGTCGCGACGATATGCGGAGAGTTCCTTCCAGTTCCGGAAGCGGAAGCTCCGGTCGAAAGCGCGGCGCTGGAACAGCGGGCTGTTGTCTCCGGGCCACACAATCGGCGGCTCATCGGGGAACGGGATGTGGCTCCGTTCGACTTCGAGCAGAACCGCGAGGAAGTTCTCCTCACGCACGCGGCGAAGGTCCCGAAGTTCGCGGAGGTGGTAGGCGCGTCCACCCTCATAATAGGCCGCGGTCACTGCCTGGGGAATTTCGATCCCCTGGTTGGTCAGGTCACGACGGATCGATTGGGCGACCCTTTGGGCCTCGTCCTCACGGGCCTGGGAAATCAGGTCGTGATAGAATCGGAGCCTTTCGCGAACGCGTTCGGACTGGACGGAAACGCGCTTCTCCTCATCCGCCATGGCCTGGAGCTTGGCCGAGGCTTCGACGAATTCCTTCTGTTGGCGTTCGATTTCGCGGCCGTCACGCTCGGTCTTCTGGATTTCCCGAACCAGCCGCCCCACGAGGGAGTTGCGTGTCGCAAGGCCGATGTCGATGTTGCCCTCGACTTCGTCTTTTAGTCTTTTAAGGTCTTCAAGGGCGACGGTGGGGGATTCGCGAAGCTGCCGACCAGCCTCCTTGATCCCTTCGTTGACCCGCTTTTGAACCTGTTGTTCGGCGGCGGCCCGACGGGCCTGTACCTCTTTCACCGCGTCATTCGCGGCGAGGTCAACGGCTTCGTCTTTGCCCTGTCCGGGTTTGGCTTCAGGTTTGGCCTGGGCCGCGACCAGGGTAATTCCCGGAATGCCCATTTTGACCGCAAGTTCTTCAGCCTTGACCCGACCCTGGGTCAGATCATCGGAGAGCTTGATACCCGCTTTGGCTTCGTTGCTGGCGGGGTCGAGCTGGGAGGCCTGACGGAAGAGCTTGGCGGCGGCATCGGGCCGACCATTTCGCAGGGCAAGCTCGCCACGGGAAAGCGCATCTTCCATCGCAAGGCGATTTTGCTCAAAGGCAAAAGCCAACGCCCGATCACCCTGAAGGATGGCGGGGCGGTCCTTGCGTTCACGCCATTGACCCACCACCTGGGTCAGGAAGAAGTTGGCATCTTCCGCCGCGGGAACCGCGAGGGTTTGACCGACTTCAAGGGCCTTGCCAGCAACGCGACCGGAAATTTTGTAGGCGACCTCTGTGGGCTTCGCGCCCTCCTTGATTTTGCCAACAATCAGGGTCGGTACATCGGTACGAAGAGGAGGCAGCTTGCCCGGAAGCACTTCGGCAAGATCCGCGCCAAACGACGCGGATTCGGGATAAAGCACCGGAGCCTTGAGGGCCTCATCCAGCTTCGCAACCATTTGGGGCGTGGTTTCGCCGGTTTCAACACGGACCGTGCGACCACCCGTTCCAGTGGCCAAACCGTGAAGGTTGATCGGATCAAGGCGCAGACCCATCGGCACCGGCATGAAACAAACTTCGCGGCGGACCATTTCCGCGACAAGCGAATTGCGGGAATCGGCATCAAGCGGATCCGCGACGCTAAGACCATCGCCCAAAAACACTATCGTCCGCTGCCGACCAGTGCCCGCTTCGAAGGTTTCCATCGCGGCGGTGATCGAAGCCTTGAGGCTGGTTGCGCCCGAGGGGTAGGAATCCTTCAGGGTGCTGAGCGCCTCAGAGACCTTGGAGGGTTCGACAAAGCCCTTGGTGACCGCTTTGCCCTGCATATTGGCGGTCCAAACCGATACCCGGTCATTGGGGGTAAGGGCCTTGGAAAGGGCATTGGCCAGTTCACCAGACGCCTTGAGGGGGCCAACCGCCTGGCTCGCCGAGGTGTCGATGAGAATAAGAATATCCCGGGGGCGGGGAGCGGCTTCGATGGAAGGCTGAAGCTGCATCGCGAACAGGTTCTCACCGCCTACGGTCTTGTAGGTGATGATCGGCTTGCCCGCGAAGCGGCTGGGCTCGATTTCCTCCTTGGTGCGCCTTTCAGCGGCGGTTTCCACGCGGCCTTCGCTTGTTCCAAGACGAAGTTTGGATTCCGGCTTGCGGGAATCCCCAACCACATATGGGCCCACGGCGGCGACGCCGAGCCCCATCACTCCAGCACAGACTAGCCAACGGCGATAGTTGGTTCCTTGCCGTTTTACACTCATGGGCCCGTCTCCTTTTGCGTGATCCGCCCTGTTTTGGGTCTCCTGCCAACCATCATGTGGCGCCAAACGCGCCAACAATGAAGTGGGGAGCATCCTCCAAAGGGAATCTAATCCCCAAATCAAGCTCACTTCGTCCGGAAGCCGAATTTCCCAACACAATGGGAGTTACAAGAATTGCTATAACCCGCAAAGACGGCTCAAACGGCTCCAAACAAGGATTACCTGAAGACGATTAAACCCCGCCCGACTCAAACATTCCCATATTACACAGGAGTACGCCCCCAGTAAACATTTCCTGACCAGCAAAATCCGACAATTTAACCCAAACCAGGGCATTGGCACCCGGTTCCACCAAAAAATTCCCCTGGGAAATACAAAACCCCTTCGAACATCCCATTGGGTTCGAAGGGGTCGGTATTTACAAATCCACTTTTCCAAGCGAACCTGTTATGGGCTAATCCCCTGTGAGGTTATTCCATCTCCCATTATTCAGACGAAAAATCCTGAGGGGATTGGATTCTTTCAATTCGGGAGGCAAAAGCTCCTCGGGTGCGTTTTGCCAACACATGGGCCTGGCAAACCGGGTAATAGCCCGGGTCCCCACCGAAGTGCTCCGACCATCGGCGGTCGCTGGGTAGGGTCCGCCATGATTCATGGCGTGGCAAACCTCAACGCCCGTGGGAAACCCGTTATGAACCAAACGCCCGACTTTTTCCGCCAGCAACGGATACAAGACTTTGGCCCGATCATTATCGCCGGTTCCCGCATGAATGGTCCCCGTGAGCTGGCCATCAAGTGCCGCGATCACCGCATCCACCCCAGCTGGTCCGTCACAGACCACTGCCAAGGTTGCGGGACCGAACAACTCCTCCAGAAGTTCTGGCCGGGCAAGGAAATTCTCGCCTGTCGTGGATAGGAGAACCGCCCCGGCCTGTCCTTTCCCGGCTTCTATTTTGACACGGACCTCCATCCCGGCGATCCCGGTGAAACGGACCAGGCCTTCGTGGAACTCCTGGCAAATGGATTCGGTCAGCATGGCGCCAGGATTTACCTTGGCCAATTCCGCCCCAAGCTGGACCAGAAATGCGTCTGTTTCAGCGCCTTTTTCCAGAATGATCAATCCGGGGTTGGTGCAAAATTGCCCCACCCCAAGGGTCACCGACCCTGCCAATCCAGCCGCAAGGCTTTCGGAACGGTCCCGCAACGCCCCAGGCAAAATGACAAGTGGATTAATGCTTCCCATTTCGGCATATACCGGAATTGGGCGCGCCCTCGAAGCGGCCGCATCCATCAAAGCCCGACCACCGGATCGTGAACCGGTGAATCCAACCGCCTGAATTGCCGGATCCTTGACCAACGCCATTCCCACCGTCCGCCCCGGTCCAAACAAAAGGGAGAATGTTCCTTCGGGGAGCCCACACTGTCTGACGGCATCAACCACAATCCTGCCCACAAATTCCGATGTCGCCAAATGCCCCTGATGCGCCTTGACAACCACGGGACAACCTGCCGCGAAAGCCGAGGCGGTATCGCCCCCGGCGACGGAAAACGCCAGGGGAAAGTTGCTTGAACTGAATACCGCGACAGGGCCAAGCGGAACAAGCATCGACCTTACATCAGGTTTTGGGACAGGCTTGCGGGTTGGGTCGGCATGATCGATTCTTGCATCCCGCCACCAGCCCTCCTCGACCAACAAGGCAAATAGTCGAAGCTGCCCGGTGGTTCGGCCGATTTCACCCTGGATGCGCGCCGCCGGGAGAGCGGTTTCCCGGGTCGCCAATTCGACAATGCGCGCGGCTTTGTCCTCGATACCCTTGGCGATTGCCCTGAGGAAATCCGCCCGCGCTTTGGAATCCAGTGAACCCATAACAGGTGCGGCTTCCTTCGCGAGACGAATCGCCGTCGATACCTCCCCCGGACTGGCCCAAGCGAATTCGGGACCAAAAAACTCCATGGAGGCCGAATCGTAGGGACGGGCGCCACCACCCTGGAGGCCATCGGAAAAACCAATCAGGGAACAACCCTTGACATCATTCATCTTGCGATTCCTTTTCAACAAAAACGGAGCCAATCTCCACTTTTAAAGATCAATTATTGACTAATAAACATCGAATGTTGCCGAACCGGGTGGTTTTCTTCCCAACCCACCGGACCACCTTTTGCCCAATCGCCTTTTGCAGGGTCATTGTCTGCGTTTTTCCGGTTTGTAAAGTTCAAACAGGTCCTGAGTGTTCAACGGAACAAGCGGGGGCCGGGGTGAGTCCACATCGAAGTTATAAAGGGCTTTGGCGATCGGGCCACAAACACGCCCCTGGCACGCACCCATCCCCATTCGCGTGTGGAGTTTGGCCTCGCGCCAACAGCTCATCGGTTGGACCTTACCATGTGGAACATCCTCGCAACGGCAAACAATTGTCTCCTCGGCGACCTGCCCCAACATCTCCGGGCGGGGAGCAAAAGTCAAATCCAGGAGGCGCACAAACCGCTCCCACCTGGGCAGACTATTGGCATAAAATGTAGCCAATTTTTCTTGCATGGCCGTCAATGAACCCGCGACAAGCCCCTGGGCGATGGCTCTTTCCGCGCCGCCCACTCCGGTGCATTCTCCCACGGCAAAAACATTCGGGCGGGAGGTCAAACAATGGGCATCAATCGCCACCCGGTCATTATCCAACCTGACACCACCCATCCGCGCCAACTCAATGTTTGGCACCAGATGACATCCCGTCGCTAAAATATCACAAGCCAGCTTCCAGACTTTTCCGCCATTGGTCAATTCGACCCATTCCAGTTTTCCTTCGCCCCCTGCGGATTTGACCCAGG
>CAWUOD010000234.1:0-5697 GCA_963923115.1 uncultured Singulisphaera sp. | reverse complement strand
TTGCTTCGAGCAAGGGGGCGCTCCTGGCCGCGGAGGAAGCGCTTCTTGCCAGGGATGGCTGGACCATTTCGGCCTTGGCCCAAAAGCATAATATCTCTCCGGATAACCTCGAACTATGGTTTGGCTTTCTCGGAATTCGTCAAAACCAGGATATTAAACTCGCCCATTTCACAAACAGGCTCAACAAAGGCGGGGGGTACGATTTTATTAGTGGCTGGGGAAGCCCTGAAACACCAAGTATAATGGCAAATTCCTCCAACCAGCATGTTCGAATTCCGGGAAATCTGAAAGGAAAGGGCGTGGTTGTTCACCCGTCCCCAACCCTGGCCGCATGTGTTGGGTGGCAGAGCCCGGTGTCTGGCAAATTCACCATTGAATCCAAAACCACCCATGCGCACCCTGAATGCGGAAATGGAGTAACCTGGTCCTTGGAAATTCGCAGGGGAGCAACCCGCAGAAAGTTGGCCAGCGGAATTGCCCAGGGAAGTCGGGAAGTCAAATCTGGTCCCATCAAGGATGTCACGATTCAAAAAGGTGATTTGGTTTCCCTTCTTATCGGGCCTCGGGATGCCAATCACTCCTGCGATACAACAGATGTGGAATTAACACTCCAAAGCCAGGAACAAAAAGGCACCCTTTGGAGCATGGCTTCTGATGTTTCACCTAACATTCAATTAGCAAACCCCCACCCGGATTCCCAAGGCAATCAGTCCGTCTGGCATTTTTATACGGAGCCTGTTACCCCCGGTTCTGAAGCCGCATCGGCAATCCCAGCGGGATCCATGCTTGATGCCTGGCAAGCAGCTTCCACACCGATGGAAAGAAACGAGTTGGCGCAAAGAGTTCAGGACCTTTTAACCAAAGGTCCCAAAAAAGATTCCAAACCAGCTGATATAAAGCTTTTTGAAAGCCTTTCATCACTTTCCGGACCACTTTTGGGACTTTGGAAACCTTCGGAAAACCCGGAACAATATCCGGTCCCGAAAACAAAAGACAAGATCGCCAATAAATCGCTCTTTGGAAAGCACCCTAACGGCGAACCAGTGGATATTAGGAACATCTGTGTCCAAGCGCCAAATTTGATTGAGTTTTCTTTGCCATCCGACCTTTGGGGCGGATGCACATTTGCGGCCTCCGCCACATTACATGGAAAAACTGGGGCCGAGGGAAGCGTTCAGCTTCAGGCCCTTACAACCAAACCCAATCAGGTTGGTGGCCTCCAACCAGGGATCCCAATTATTGTCAAAGAAGGCTCCAAAACAAAAAAACGATTTGAGGAGGGATTTGACGCCTTCCGAAACGAATTCCCTGCCGCTGTTTGTTACACAAAAATCGTCCCTGTCGATGAAGTGGTAACCCTAACCCTTTTTCATCGTGAGGATGAGCCCTTCCGCAGACTCCTTTTATCAACAGAGCAAGCCGCCAAATTGGACAAGCTTTGGAAGGATCTTCATTTTGTGCGCCAGGACGCTTTTGCATCTGTTGACGCATTCAAACAATTAATGGAATTTGCAACCCAGGATAGCAACCCTGCACTTTTTGAGCCTTATCGGCAACCAATATTGAAAGCAGCCGAAGACCTCAAAAAGGAACTTGTCGCCACGGAACCGATCCACCTGGCTGCGGTGCTTTCCCTGGCCCGAAAAGCATACAGGCGCAATCTTAGCCCAGAGGAGCAAAAGGAACTGCGGGACCTTTATGCCAATCTAAGAAAACAGGAAATCCCTCATGATGAAGCTATTCGCTTGACCTTGGCCAGAGTTTTCGTTGCGCCAACTTTCCTTTACCGCCTGGAAAAGGCAGGGGAGGGTGAAAATCCTGTGAGGGTGACCAGCCAGGAATTGGCAACAAGACTAAGTTATTTCCTTTGGTCGTCGGCGCCCGACCAAGGCTTGATTGATGATGCCAACCTTGGCAAACTGGAAAAAACCGAAATCATCCAGTCCCAGGCAAGGCGCCTGATAAAGGATCCAAAGGCCAGGCGACTTGCAACAGAATTTGCATGTCAATGGCTTCATATTTATGAATTTGACAAACTCGATGAGAAGAGCGAACGCCATTTTCCCGAATTCTCGAAAATACGCTCTGATATGTATGAGGAATCCATTCAGTTTTTCACGGATATATTCCAGAACGACCGCTCAATCCTAACCATCCTGGATGCGGACCACACCTTCGTTAACGAAAACCTCGCCAAGTTTTATGGTCTTGGGGACGATGGAAAAAAGGGTTGGCACAGGGTTGATGGAATCAGGGGCAAGCACAGGGGCGGCATCCTTGGCATGGCAAGTATTTTGGCCAAGCAATCAGGTGCCTCCCGCACTAGCCCCATTTTGCGCGGTAATTGGGTTTCCGAAGTGGTTCTGGGTGAACGCCTCCCAAGACCCCCAAAAGATGTTCCAAGACTTCCTGAAGACGAAGCCCAAACCGAAGGTTTGACAGTCAGGCAGCTTGTGGAAAAACACTCCAGTGATCCCCGCTGTGCTGTTTGCCATGTCCGGATAGATCCATTTGGATTTTCCCTGGAATCTTTTGATCCAATTGGCCGTTTTCGCACGAAGGACCTTGGCAATCGGGACATTCAGACCAGAACCCAACTCAGGGAAGGCATTCAGATTGAGGGAATGGAAGGCTTGCGCTCCTATTTGTCGGGACCCAAGCGGGAGGCCTTTCTAGCGCAGTTTTGCAAAAAACTTTTGGGTTATGCCCTGGGAAGGGAGACTCAACTTTCAGACGAACCACTTCTCACCCAAATGAAAGAGCATTTGGCAAAAAATGATTACCGATTTTCCGCCGCCTTGGAAACAATTGTAACAAGCGATCAATTCAGAAACATTCGGGGTAAACTAGACGACCGGGGAAAACTGGAAGACTAAAACTACGGCTTTCCCAGAAACAGAATGTGTTAGGGCTCTTGAGGCCAAAAACCTGCAAGGCCCTTACTCTTTTCTTCCCTGTCCGGATGGGGCTCTGACTTGTGTCGGATTGGGATGATGGGACAGGAATGGTTTGTTGAACCGCGGTTTGCCTGGCAACAGGCAAATCGAATGCGAAATCAACAGGCCACCAAGGTCGCTTTGGCTGATCAGGCAGTTTGAAACAAATTCCATCCTGAACACGGACTGTGGATTACGGGAATTGACAATCCCTCCAAATCCATTTCTAGCAAAGACTATCAAAAGATACAAAAAAGTATGATTACACCCATATATACATTCAATCACCTTATTTTGAATAACATCAAAAAAAACAAGCAACTAATACAGTTAGATGTATTGACAGCCTAGCACCAGCATTCCGGAACATTTTGGACACCGGACGCCAGAGTTGCTTTTGCCGTTCCCAACTGGTAAAATGAACGTAATACATTAGCATAGCTTTAAAATCCTGGCATACGAGAACAAAGCTGATCATAAGCCAATCTTGGAGAAGACCATGGTTCGATATATTTTCTTGTCATTAGCCATGTTCGTTATATCTCCCATCAAGGGCAAAGCGGGTTGAGGGCAACCTGCCTTACCCCTTGGTCAAGGGAAGATTCATTTTCAAGGCGACCCGGAACAACCTTCAGAGGCAATGTCGCGAGAGGCAATTTCCATTGCTGCGGCAAAATCCATGAATTTGGCGAAAACCCTTCAACAGCAAAACAACAGGGACCTTGTTGAACTCAGCGTTCAAAGCCCTGATTTTCATCACAGGTTAGCGGCGGCATGGTTTTTTGGTCTAACCAAAGAACCAACAGATTGCCTTGTAAGGTTACTGGCTGACAAACACCCCCTTGTATCACTTGCGGCACACGAAAGTTGTGTGCTCATCGCCAAGAGCAATTATAACGAGAAGGTAGATTTTGGACCTTTTGAAAACAGTGCAGTATCAAAAACATCATCAGCAGAGCTATGGGCAACTTATTTTGAAACCAAAGGAAAAGGAAAATCCAAATACGATTCTATCAAAAACAAAAAAGACAATCAAACAACAAAATAAAAAGTTAGTAATTTTTATTTAAAATTAGATTTTATAATTTTTTTTACAACGCCATTCCACAGATAAATCAACCGGCTTTCAGATCGATACTCCATGAGGCCAACACCCCTGTCAAGAACCAACCCTTATGAAACATTTTCTTCTGTTGCTAAGCGTCCCGCTGGTGTTCGCGGTTCAGGGGTCGGGCTTCATCCCCGCCGCGGATCATGATTGGAATCTTGGCGCCATGGGGCTGAGGGGCGCCATTCGCTGCGAAAAATTGGTCACATCCGAAGCCCGACAAATCACAATTACCAAGGTTGAGCAGGGGGGGCCCGCCGACCGAATTTTTGCGGTCGGCGACATCATTCTCGGTGTCGGGGGAAAACCATTTTCCCATGACCCGCGCACCGAAATGGGCAAAGCCCTAACCTTTGCCGAAACGGAAGAGGGCCAAGGCATTCTCCATCTGACACGGTCGAGGGCCGGCAACTCGGCCGAAGTTGTGGTCAAGCTTCCGGTGCTTGGAGCTTATAGCGTCACCGCCCCCTACGATTGTCCAAAATCCAAACGCATTCTACAAGAAGGTTGCAAGAATCTCGCCGGGCGAATGGCGAGACCCTCCTATGGCGAGCGGTTGGACCCCATTCCCCGTTCTCTCAATGCTCTTGCGCTGTTGGCAAGCGGCAACCCTGACTACCTCCCTTTGGTCAAGCGGGAAACCGATTGGGCCGCGAGTTACAGAAACGAAGACATGGCAACATGGTATTACGGCTATGTCATGATGTTTCTGGCCGAGTACCTGGCCTTAACGGGTGATGATTCGGTCATGCCAGGATTAAAGCGACTTGCGCTCGAAGCCGCTCAAGGTCAAAGCGCGGTCGGTTCGTGGGGCCACAGGTTTGCACGGCCAGATGGAAGGCTTTACGGCTATGGGATGATGAATTCGCCGGGTTTGCCTTTGACAATTTCCTTGGTGATGGCCCGCCAGGTGGGGGTTAAGGATCCCGTTTTGGATTTGGCGATCGAGCGAAGCGCCAAGCTCCTTCGCTTTTACATTGGCAAAGGGGCGATTCCCTACGGAGATCATCACCCCTGGATTGAGACCCATGAGGATAACGGCAAGTGCGGAATGGCTGCCGTGCTGTTTAATCTGCTAGGTGAAACGAAAGGCGCCGAATTTTTCTCGCGCATGTGTGTTGCCTCGCATGGATCGGAACGGGACACTGGACATACGGGGAATTTCTTTAACATCCTATGGGCGATGCCGGGCATAGCGCATTCGGGCCCACACGCATCCGGGGCCTGGATGGGTGAGTTTGGTGCCTGGTATTTCGATCTTGCCCGGCGTTGGGATAAGAGCTTTCTCCACCAAGGCCCTCCGGAATCGGGGGAGGACAGCTACGCCGGATGGGATGCCACTGGCGGTTATCTGCTGGCTTATGCCATGCCTTTGAAAAAGCTTTACCTCACAGGCAAAAAGTCGGGCATGGTGCCCCAACTTCATGCTGCCGCCGCCCAATCCCTCATCCTCGACGGCAGGGGCTGGACCAACAAGGATCGCAACAGTTTTTACGATGGGCTGACGGACGACCAACTCCTTGATCGACTTGGCAATTGGTCGCCAGTCGTGCGCGAGCGAGCAGCCATGGCCTTGGGACGCCGCAAAAACCCACCTATTACGCGGTTGATCGGGATGCTCAGCTCTCCCAGCCTCGACGCTCGCTATGGAGC
>CAWUOD010000233.1:0-5705 GCA_963923115.1 uncultured Singulisphaera sp. | reverse complement strand
CCCATCGGCCGAGGAAATCGCCCGGGACCACAAGAATCCCGAATCCCAACAGGCCAGGATCTTCTTCGTGCTCTATTTTGCCATGACAGGCATTCACGCGCTTCACATGATCATTGGCTTTGGTCTGATCGCGGCGGTCGCTTTCTGGGCGTCCAGGGGCACTTATGGTCCGGAATACTACACCCCTGTCGAGGTGCTCGGTCTATACTGGCACTTTGTCGACATCGTGTGGATTTTCCTTTTCCCGCTCCTTTATCTCCTTGGCGCCCACCTTGGCGCCGGACACTAAGAAATCCATAGGGAGTTAGATACCATGTCCGCACACAACTCAGCACACGGCCAATCCCATGGGGCCCATCCCCATCACGAGCCCGCAAGCCTGGTTGTATATTTCTCAACCTTCAGCGCGCTGATGATTCTGACCGTCCTCACGATTTGGGCCGGCATGCAGGACTTTGGAGCGATGAACACCCCGATCGCTTTGGGAATCGCTTCCTTCAAAGCGGTCCTGGTGGTTCTCTTCTTCATGCATGTGCTTCACAGCAGCACCCTGACGAAATTGACCATCTTTGCCTCGATGTACTTCCTGGCGATTTTGATGGTATTCACCCTCACCGACTATTTGAGCCGGGGCTGGACAGGCCAATAATCCCATTTTCGGGATGAAAAAGACCAAAAGCGCGCCGGGATTTCCTGGTGCGTTTTTTTTTGGTTTGGCCGGAGTTCCAGGAATGGGCTCCATCATGATTCAGGCGCAAGGGGAAACGGGAAAAAGGGGGGTCGACATGGTCGATGGAAAAATCCGCAAGGCAATCGACCCGATTCTCGATTTCGTTGGCCGATTCCTTGCCAAATGTGGCCTCCATGCGAACACGGTCACAATTGTTGGTTTTCTGATGGGGGTGGTGGGTTGGGTCGCGCTTGCGTTGGAACAATATCATCTGGCTTTGTGTCTAATCGTTTGCAACCGCGTCGCGGATGGACTTGATGGCCCCGTGGCCCGCGCGGGAAGCCCCCCTTCACCCAATGGTGGAAGTGATCTGGGGGGCTACCTCGATATTGTTCTCGACTTCTTTTTTTACGCGGGTGTTCCTTTTTTCTTCGCGGTGGGGCGTCCTGAAAGCGCTTTGCCCGCGGCGTTTTTGGTCTTCAGTTTCGTGGGGACGGGGAGCTCCTTCCTCGCGTTTTCCGCGATCGCCGCCAAAAGGGGTTTGACATCCGTGACCTCCACCCGGAAATCCATTTATTATCTGGGTGGTTTGACCGAGGGAACGGAAACCATTCTTCTGTTTGCGCTGATCTGTCTTTTTCCGTATTGGTTCCAGCCTCTGGCATGGACCTTTGGAGGTCTTTGTTGGATCACAACGGGGTGCCGTGTTTTCCGGGCGGTTGATGCCTTTGGTCGCGATCCGGTGGGATGAACAATCCAAATTCCCCGGATTCCGATAATGTTTCAGGGACAGCCATTTCCATCATGGGTCAGGGAAAAAAAACGAAATGAGCCATCCTGTTGATCGCCGCAAGTTCCTTGGCTTTGCCTCAGGCGCGATGTTGGCCGGATTGGCGACGGGACCACTCACGGGGTGCGCCAAAACCCACCATGGGGGTACTTTTTCCGGCCGGGAACTGCGGGTGTTTGTCTACGCGGGCGGTCACGAAAAAACCATGCGTGAGGTTTTTGTTCCCGCATTCGAACAGGCCACGGGAGCCCGTGTCTCCTTGTATCCCGGTTGGTGGGACGGGATTCCCAAGCTCAAAGCCGCTCCGGAAAATTCGCCCCCCTTTGATCTGATTATCACCGATGCGACACAGGGATACCCGGCGGCCCGGGAGGGGCTGTTTGCCCAATTGAACCTCGAAAATATTCCCAACCACAAAAACATGGTTCCCGGGGCGCTGGATAACTGGATTTTCCGGGATCGCTATGGAATCACCTATCCCGATTCGGTGATGACGCTGGGCTTTGGCAAAAGAAAAGTGCGAGGGGAACCCGCCGGCTGGGCCGCCCTTTTTGGTCCTGAACTTTCGGGTAAAATCGGACTTTACAACTCCTTTTATATGTCCCTTTACACCATTGCATGTATCAGGGCGGATCAGGAAGGCCGGCCGGGAACGGCCCGGGAAATGGTCGGCAAGGATACTGATGGCCTGCTCAGTTTCGCGCGCGAAAACCGCGACCGGGTAAAACTCTGGTGGCCGACTTCGACGGACATGATCCTGGCTCTTGCCAATGGGGAATGCGCGGCGGGAAACATGCACAGTCCCGAATATGTCGCCGCCCTGAGGGAGAAGCCCGAACTGGGCGCGGTGGTTCCCGACCGGGACCGGGCCTTTGTCCAGGTCTTTTGGTCAGTCCCCACGGGTAGCCCCAACAAGGACCTGGCCGAATTGGCGATCAACCAGATCTTTGGGAAAGAAATACAACTGGAGTTTGCCCGGCGCGGTTCCGCCACCGCGATTGCCTCCATCGCCCAAACAATGGCAAAAGAAGATCCCTTCTGGAAACAACTCTATCCCCACACCCAAGAACAATTCGATTCCCTGCAATACTACCCGTACGATTTTTACGCGCAACACTGGGATGGCCTCGCCGAGATCTGGGACCGGACCATCCTTAGGAAGGGGTGATTCCTTTGGCGCAAACCGAATCCCTCCGCCTGGCGGGAATCAACTTTGGTTACGGAAGCGGCCATCTCCTTCGGGATGTGTCGTTTGAACTGCCCGCGGGAAAGCTCCTGACGCTTCTTGGCCCTTCGGGTTGTGGAAAAACGACCTTGCTAAAGCTAATTGGGGGATATCTGAAATCCCGGGAGGGATCGATCCATTTAGGCGGGCGGGATGTGACCCACATCCCGGCTGAGGATCGCGGAATTGGCATGGTTTTTCAAAACTATGCCCTTTTCCCGCATCTTTCCGCAAGGCGCAATGTTTCCTTTGGTTTGGAAGTGAGGGGGGTCGCGAAATCAGAGCGCGAACAACGGGTTGAAAGGATGCTGCATCTTGTGGGTCTGAGCCCAACCGAAAGCGACCGGTTGCCCGCCAGTCTTTCAGGCGGGCAACAGCAACGGGTGGCCCTGGCACGGGCGCTTGTTTTTCGACCGGACTTGTTGCTTTTGGATGAACCGTTCGCGAATCTTGACCGCCAACTGCGGGATCTTTTGCGTGATGAACTTCGACGACTCCAGGCGGAGACCAATGTCACGGCGGTGATGGTCACCCACGACCAGGAGGAGGCCATGGCGATATCCGATTTTGTGGGTGTGATAAACGAAGGTCAACTATTACAAATTGGATCTCCACAAGAGCTTTACCATCAGCCACGAACCCCTTTTGTCGCCAGGTTTATGGGCGCCGCCAATATTCTGACCGGATCTATCCCCGGCGCGTCGCGGGAAAATCCCCTTATGGTCCGTCCTGAGCGTGTCCTGTTGGGGGAGGAGGCTCGTCTCGGTTGCTGGACTTCCACGGGAACTGTTTGCTCGACCACTTTCCTTGGGTCTGATATGTTGGTGAATATCGCGACGACCAACGGTCCAAATCTTGTCGCCCGTATTCGGCCATCGGACATGCTCCTTCCCGGTATGGTGGTCCGGTTGGGAATCGCTTCCGACGCCATATGGCAAATCCCCGGGTGCGACCCGCAAGGAGTTTGTCCATGAAACCAGGGCCCTATCTCCTGGCCAGTCCCGCAGCCGGACTCCTTTTGGGTCTTTTGATCTGTCCTCTTTTGCTTGTCTTCCGCGTCAGTCTATACCAACCGGCCAATGGCCATGGATTCTTCACCCCCGGAACCTGGACATTGGCAAACCATTCGTCCCTTCTGGAAAACCATGGAATCAGAATGGTTGTTTATACCATGGCATTTGGCGCCACGGTCGCGACGGTAAATGGGGCCATTTCATTTGTTTTGGCTCTCTTTTTGCGGTCTTTGAATTCGTCCCTGCAAAATGTTGTTTTCGCGGGAATCACACTCCCCAAGTTCGCGAGCGTTCTGGTTATTCTCTTTGGCTTGCAACAGTTGCTGGGGGATACCGGCCCTATCAATCGGCTTTTGCTTGCGTCGGGTATCATTACAGAACCGCTTTCGATGATTCGTTGTTTTTTTGGAGCTTTGATTGGGGAAATCTTTCTGATTTTGCCCTATACGGCCATCCTCCTGTTCGCGCAAGTTATGGAGATTGATCCGCTCCTGGAAACCTCGGCCCGGGGCCTTGGTGCTTCCCGGTGGCAGGTGTTCCGCCGAATCACGCTTCCGCTATCCCTGCCGGGCCTGGTGATTGCCTTTCAGCTTGGCCTGGTGTGGGGGATGGGGGCGTTTCTTGGACCGCTTTTTTTGGGTGGTCCAGAAAACACTACGCTTTCTGTGGAAATTCAACGCCAGGCGTTTGAATATAGCCGCTGGCCGCGGGCGGCCGCCCTTTCCGTCCAGCTCATCTTCGCGATCGGAATGGGACTGTCGATAATTGCTTTTGCAAAATCAAAAATGACAAGGCGCCTGGTCCGGGGTGGCCAATGATAACCCATCAAATTTACCGGGCCCTTCGGATTGGGATCGTTTTTTTATTTATTTCCGGAATCCTGGCGCCCCTCATTTATGCAGTATGGTTGTCCTTTTCTCCTGATTCATTTCTGACTCCTCCCGGCAACGAGTGGTCGTTGCGCTGGTACCGGGCCTTCGTGACCGATGACCGATGGATGATGGCCCTTTCAAGAAGCATTATACTCGGATTGGCGTGCGCCTGTTTGGCTCTTTTCGCGGCGACAACGCTCGCATATTCCATGGAGCGATACCATTTTCGGGGGAAAGGATCGCTTGGGATTCTTGTTTTATTACCGTTGTGCATACCCCATGCGGTGCTTGGAATGGGGCTACTTCCACTCTTTTATATCAGTGGTCTTTGGGGTGGCATGATCGGATTGGTTCTTGTTCATGCCATGATCTGTTTGCCTGTGGTTTATCTGATGGTTCGTGATAAACTTCGCCGGATCGATCCCGATCTTGAGGCGGCCGCCCGGGGTCTTGGCGCAAAACCTTCCCAGGTTACAGGACGCATCCTACTACCTCTATGGGGATCCACTTTGGCGGTTGGTTTTGTCGCCGCGTTTGCCATCTCGTTTAATGAATCGATGGTTACCCTTTTTTTGGCAACACCAACCACGGAAACCTTGCCGGCAATCGTTTGGCCCCAGTTGCGCTATGCTCCGTCGCCTTTGGTGGCGGTCGCCTCGGTGGCAAGCGTGATAGTCGCCCTTGTTGTCGCCATGGCTTTTGGTTGGGTGGTCAAATTGGTTGGGGCCAAATCGTTGACCAAAAAAGGTTAGGCAGTCTCCAAAATACGGTGAGTGGGAACAGGGCGACCCGGCCGGAAACTTTGGAGAGTCTGGACATCGAATTTGGCCCCGAATTTTTCACAGGTTTTTGCGACCTGGCTGCGAACCTGGGAATCCAGGACCGAGGGGTCAATTCCGACCCGTGCGTTCACCACAATATTGGCCGAAGTGACTTGGGCCCTTGAAGGAAGGGAAAGTTCGGGACCCGTTTCGTTGCTTACCAGGTTTGCGACGGCATAAGTGGCCTCGCTAAGCCCGATGGTCTTCAGATGCGCCGCCTCAGCTCCATCTGCCCGGAATTTTTCGAGTAATCCGTTGACCAGATCCAGCAGGAAACCATCAAGATCCAGCGGACTTTCCGAAGTGATTTGAAT
>CAWUOD010000232.1:0-5730 GCA_963923115.1 uncultured Singulisphaera sp. | reverse complement strand
TCGCAATGGGGACACGCATTGGCCACCGGCATGCGTGCATCCTGGGTTTCCGTGGCCAAATGGGCCATCTGATAACGAAGGGCATCCGCTCCATAACGGGCAATAATATCAAGGGGATCGATACCGTTCCCCTTGGATTTGCTCATGGTTTCGCCAAATCCATCCAGGATTTTGGTGTGGATGTAGACATGTTGAAAAGGGATTTTTCCGGTGTTATACAATCCGGTAAGCACCATTCGGGCAACCCAAAGGGTGATGATGTCACGGCTGGTTACAAGGACATTTGTAGGATAATAGCGCTCCAGGTCTGCGGTTTTTTCCGGCCAACCCAGAGTGGAGTGCGGCCAAAGTGCCGAGCTGAACCAGGTGTCCAAGACATCCTCGTCCTGTCGGAGGGGGATGTCCGTGCCGGGAACGGTTTCGGGCAAATCCTCCAGGGCGCAAACAAGCAAACCACCGCTTTCCGACTCCCTCCAATGGATATCGTTGCGGTTATTAAAGGCATGGCCAAGTTGCACGGCCGTGGCGTTGGTGTGCCAAATGGGAATTCGGTGACCCCACCAGAGTTGACGACTGATGCACCAGTCGCGTTTTTCCCCCAACCAATCCAGATAGGAGGAGGCGTAGCGTTCGGGGGTGAATTTTACCCGGCCATCACGAACCGCCTCCATTGCCATTTCGCCAAGCTCATCCATCGAAACAAACCATTGGTCGGAAAGGTAAGGTTCAATGGGAGATTTGCTTCGGTCGGAGTGGGAAAGTTCAATCTCCTTTTCCTCCTTTCCTTCGAAGAACCCAAGGCGTTCCATCTCCTCGACACATTTTCCGCGCGCCACAAAACGGTCCAATCCCGCAAATATCCCGCAGATATCATTAAGGGTTCCGTCCGGGTTCAGGATGTTGATCAGGGGAAGATTGTTTCTTTGCCCACAGGCCCAGTCATTTCGGTCATGAGCGGGGGTAACTTTGACCGCACCGGTTCCAAACTCCGGCTTGACAAGCAATGCGTCGGCGACAATCGGAATCAAACGGTTTGCCAGCGGCACCAATGCCATTTTGCCGATCAGGTGTTTGTAGCGTTCATCGCCGGGATGGACCGCGATGGCCACATCGCCTAACATGGTCTCCGGCCGCGTGGTTGAAAACCGGATAAAATCCCCTGTCTCCGGAATGGGGTATTTAAAGGTCCAAAATCCACCTTTTACGGTTTCCACAAAGGTTTCGTCATCGGCAACGGAAGTTTGAAGCTGTGTGTCCCAGTTGACAAGTCGCTTGCCCCGGTACACCAAACCATCCCGAAACATGCGAAAAAATGTTGCGCGAACCGCCTTTGCGCATCGTTCATCCAGGGTGAAACGGTTGCGGCTCCAATCGCAGGAACTTCCCAATTCGGCAAGTTGGCCAAGAATGCGTTTCTCGTATTGATCCTTCCAGCCCCAAATTCGCTCCTGGAGTTTTTCGCGGCCAAGGTCCCGCCGGGTTTTTCCCTCCTCGTCACGAATCCGCCTTTCAACCACGGCCTGGGTGGCAATACCCGCATGGTCTGTTCCGGGAACCCAAAGGGTGTTGTCGCCCTTCATTCTGTGATAACGAACCAGAATGTCCTGGAGGGTATTGTTTAAAGCATGGCCCAGGTGCAACGCCCCTGTGATGTTCGGTGGGGGAATCACCATCGAGAATGATGGGCCCGGTTCAGCCGGATTTGCCTGGAACAGTTTTTCCTCGGCCCAATATTTCGCCCAGCATTCCTGAGCCTGTCCCGGATCATACGCCTTTGCCATTTCCGCCGACATGGGATTCATCCTGCCATTTATTAAAGAGTTTTGAAGTCTAATAAGGATTGGGTGGCCTAAGCCTTGTCTTTGAGCCACTTGTAATCAATGCTGTCTACAAGCGCGAGCCAGCTCGCCTCCACAATATTTTCGCTGACCCCCACTGTGGTCCATACGGATTCCTGGTCCCGGCTTTCGATAACCACCCTTACCTTGGCGGCGGTTCCCGCCCGGGCATTTACCACTCTCACCTTGTAATCCGCCAACTGTATCTCACCCGTGCGAGGGTAAATAGGCAGAAGCGCCTTCCTGAGGGCCCCATCCAATGCGTTTACCGGCCCGTCTCCTTCGCTTACCGTGTGCATGATTTCATTGCCCACACGAAGTTTGACGGTCGCTTCCGTGATGGGTTGGCCGTCCGGGCCAGCCTCGATATTCACGCGATAAACCAGCTTTTCAAACAACGGATGATATAAGCCCGCTTCTTTTTGAACGAGGAGTTCAAACGATGCCTCGGCTGCTTCGAATTCGTATCCTTCGTTTTCCAAATCCTGAACCCGTGTAAGGATTCGTCCCATAAGGGCTTTGTCTTTGCCAAGGTCCAATTTTTCTGTTTTTTGGATGATTGTCGCCCTGCCGGAGAGTTCGCTCACCAGGATTCGCCGTTCATTACCAACCAGACCCGGGTCGATGTGCTCGTATGATCGGGCCAAACGGGCCACTGCATGGGTGTGCATTCCACCTTTGTGGGCAAATGCGCTTTGGCCAACAAAGGGTTGATTGGACCGAAAGTTCATGTTGGAAGTCTCATGAACAAAACGGGAAAGCTCGGTGAGCCGCTCCATTCTTCCGGGTAACAAAACCTCATGCCCAAGCTTAAGACCCAAGTTTCCAATAACGCTGATCAAGTCGGCGTTTCCGCACCGCTCCCCTATCCCGTTCATGGTCCCCTGAACCTGGGTTGCGCCCTGCCCTACGGCGGCAAGGCTATTGGCCACCGCCAGTTCACAATCGTTATGGCAATGAATTCCCAAAAGACCTGGAATTTCTTTTCGAATGCGTCCAATGATCCGGGAAATATCCTCGGGCATGGTTCCGCCATTTGTATCGCAGGGGATAATCCACTCCGCGCCAGCCTCCCAGGCGGCTTTAAGAGTTGCCAATGCGTACTCAGGATTCGCCGCAAATCCATCGAAAAAATGTTCCGCGTCATAAAAAACACGACGGCCCTGATCCTTGCAATAGCGGATCGAGTCGCTGATCATCGCAAGATTTTCTTCAAGTGTGGTTCCCAGAACCTCGTGCACATGAAGGTCCCAGCTTTTTCCAACAATCGTTACGATGGGCGTGTTCGCTTGTAGCAAAGCCCGAATACAGGTGTCGTCAGAGGCATCCCCCCCCTTTCTTCGGGTCATACCAAAAGCGGAAATCTGTGCGTGTTTGAGTCCCAAAGAGGAGACTTGTTGGAAAAACTCAAAGTCTTTTGGGTTGGAGAGTGGATAGCCTCCCTCAATAAAATCCACCCCCATCTCATCAAGGCGGCGGGTTATATTCAGTTTGTCCTGCAAGGAAAAACTGATGCCTTCCCCTTGGCTTCCATCGCGAAGGGTTGTGTCGTAAATGAAAATCCTGGCCATGTCGTGCCTTCTCGAGTGAATCTTTCCAAGGGCATATTCTATCTCCCCAAGAGCGATTTGGTGGGCTACAAATCGGGCATTTGGCTGGGAATATCCTGATCATGACCCCATTTGACCGGATCCAGTTTGGGAAAATCGGAACGGAAATGGGTTCCCCGGGATTCCTCCCTCCCTTTGGCGCCATGAACCACCAGCCTTGCCAGGCTTAAAAGGTTTGCCAATTCCCAACCTGCTCGCGAATCAAAATTTTGACGCAGGGCATAGCCGCACCATTGGTTAATTTGTTTTTGCGCCCGGGTCAAAATTTCCCCGTTTCGGATGATTCCCACATCGCGGACCATCAGATTTCTAAGGGAAAGGGTCAAATCATCTATATCAAGGGACTCTTCATGGGATTGCCCGGTTTCTGGCACCTCAGGCAACGGAATTCGGACGGGTTCCGGTCCCAAATCCAGGGCCTCCATGGATGCAATCCGCCCAATCAAATCTCCAAAAACCAAACCTTCAACCAGACTATTAGAGGCTAAACGGTTTGCCCCGTGTAATCCGCTGCATCCGACCTCACCGGCGGCCCAAAGCCCCGGTATTCCCGTGCGTCCGGAAATATCTGTTGTGATGCCCCCAATCATGTAGTGGGCTCCCGGCCTAACAGGGATCGGATCCCGGGCGATATCTATTCCAAAACCCTGGCATACCTTTGAGATTCCTGGAAAGCGCTTGTGGCAGGAATCCGGATCCAAATGGCTCATATCGAGGTAAACGCACGGATGCATGGTCCTTGCCATGGCATCCACGATGGCCCGTGAAACAATATCCCGTGTCGCCTTTTCGGCTCGGGGATCACAATCGGGCATGAAGCGGGTTCCATCCTTATCCCGAAGATATGCCCCTTCTCCCCGAAGTGCCTCGGTGATTAAAAACCTTGAGGATCCTGCGATATAGAGAACAGTTGGGTGGAACTGCATGAATTCCAGATTGCGAAGGGGTGCGCCGGCCCGATAGGCGGCAGCCATTCCATCCCCGGTGGCAACAGGTGGATTTGTGGTTTCCCTCCAAACCCGGCCACAGCCGCCACTTGCTAAAATTGTCTGTTTGGCGTGGAGGAGCATCTTTCCGCCATCGGCTGTTTCAACAAGCGCTCCCACGCACCTTCCATCATGGGTAACCAGGTCAATGAGAAAGGTTTGATCCAGTACTTCGACATTGGGGGCCCGGTGAACTGCTTCGATCATGGCGCGCATTACTTCAGCGCCAGTCGCATCCCCAAGTGCATGGACAATTCGGGGGTGGCTGTGGCCCCCCTCGAGCCCAAGTGCCAATTTGCCGTTCGTTAGATCGAATTTCGCACCAATTTTGATCAAGGCCTCGATCTGTCCGGGCGCTTCCCTGACAACAAGATTAACAACCTCGGGATGGCAAAGGCCGGCCCCGGCAATCAGTGTATCCTCGACATGGTTTCCAATGGCATCGTCTGTTGAAAGAACCCCAGCCAATCCTCCTTGGGCATATGCGCTATTACTCTGTTGAACCTTGTCCTTGGTGACCAAATGAACTTGTGCATGCGGAAGCGAGCTAAGCGCTGCGCGGCAACCGGCAATCCCTCCCCCCACCACAAGCACATCAGTGAAAAGGTGGCGAAGTTTTCGAGGGTTGACCCCTACCAAATATCGCCTGGGGTATTCCGATTTGATTCCACTGGAATTGATCACCGCCCGCCACCTTGCTTTTCCATTTCGGCAATCTTTCGGGTGAATTCCTTGTAGGCATCACGGTAACCTGGAGGAGGAAGTGCCCTGCTCCCTTCACCAGCGTTTGTTGCCTGGCTTGATGTGTTGTTAACTTTTCGCGCGGAAAGACTTGGCGCGGTTTTCACTGCACTCGGGGTTACCGCACCCTTTTCCAATTCCCCCCTTTGTGTATCGTCAATTTGTTTTTTGCGTCTGGCTAGATACTGGCGCCATTCTTCTTCGGTAACCCCGGCTTTTTTGAGAATTTCTGGATTAACCTGCTTTTGCAAGGATTCCAATTGAGCCTCTGTTGTTTTTCCGGAAAGGTTTGCATCCGGCTGATCCGCCTGATCCCGTTTTCCGGATTGGGCGGGACGCATTGGACCTGAATCAACATCCTTGCCTCCACGGCCTGCTTGGTCCCCTCCTCCCATAGGCTGCATGGGCTTGTCGCCTGCACCTGGCATGGGTTTGTCGCCTGCACCTGGCTTAGGCTTGTCGCCTGCGCCTGGCATAGGCTTATCGCCTGCACCGGGCATAGGTTTGTCGCCTGCACCGGGCATAGGTTTGTCGCCTGCACCTGGCATGGGCTGT
>CAWUOD010000231.1:0-5735 GCA_963923115.1 uncultured Singulisphaera sp. | reverse complement strand
TCGAGCAATTTATGATAAACCGCGCGGGCCAGACATTTTTTTTCTTTAGCTATTCGAGTCAATCTATCCAAATCTTGCAAAACCAAAACCGAGGGTTTTTCGATCAAAACATGACATGAATGATTCAGGGCCTCCAAGGCTGGAACCATATGAAGATCATCTGGAGTAGCAACACACAAAGCATCGATTCCAAGAGCCAGCATTTGCTCTACACAATCATCACCAAAAAAACAGGGGACTCCAAAAGTATCTTTGATGAATTGGTGAGCGCGATCAGTTCGGGAAGCTACACCAACCAGCTGGATTTCGTATGAAAATCCTTTTTCCGAAATCCGCACCAGACCCCGGTTTTGAAGAAACACGGGAAGATAAGTCTCCTGAAAGATCATTCCCAATCCAATCATTCCGACCCGAATTTTGCGAATTTCCATTGAAACCCCGAATAAAAAATACCTAAAACCATTATCAATAATACTTTAGGATTACAAGGCAAAGCCACTCCACTCAAGATCATGGTCCATTATTTTCAATCGGAAACCATATCCAAATCGTTAAAGACAAGGGTGCGGATTGGGCCAATAATTTGGAACAGGTAGCGTAATTCCTTTGCCTAAAACAGATTCCAAAGGCGAATACCCCAATCCGACCCGCCGGTTCTGTCGATAGAGGAAGAAGGAAAAGCGGCTTAGGCTTAATGCAATTTTCGAAATCAAGGTTTGCCATCCAATGGGTATTACGGCGGTTTTGATCTGGATTGTTAGTGGGGGGGACCTGGCACCGGCTCAAATATTTTTTCCGACCAAACCAAAACAGACCCTTAATCCGGAGCAAGTGGCTCAGATTTGCCAGATTTTAAAGTCAAGTGGTGAAGAATCAACAAGGTTGGGGGCTGTGGATGAATTACGCATGGTTGAAGGAACTGCCCAACCAATAGCTGTTGCGGCATTGATGGAAACCCTCAAAAATGACCGAAAAACAGGGGTTCGTGCGGAAGCCGCAGTTGCTCTCTCAAAAATGCGACCAGTCAGACAAGAAGTTGGAGTTGCTTTGGAAAACACAATAGCCAAAGATACTTCCATGCGTGTTCGAATTCAGGCAAGAAGCGCCTTACTCCAATACAACCTTGCAGGTTACAGATCCGCTCAAGGTTCAATGCAAATTTCAGACCCGTTGGGTCATATCGCAAAGGAACCAAATACGACAGGGGTTCCTGCCAAATCCAACTGGAACTGGGTAACAAATCCTTTTGGTTACGGTGACCAAACCGCATCCGAAACAAACCAATCCGGAACGACGGATCAGCAAAAGCCTTGGCCCCGCCCAGGCAAAATTGTAGCGGGATGGTTCCAGGCAATGATTGGATCTCCTGATTCGGTCCAAAAAGACAAAAACAACAATCCACCAACCGGGGTTGCAATCAGCCCAGTTCCAATGCCAACCAGATTACCCGCCCAAGTTAGTTTTCCGATTGTTCCTGAATTTTCCCCCCAGGGTAATCAGGGAACCGGGCCGACCCGAGGCACAGAACCATCTGGACCAGAATTGGGCATTCCAAAACCTTAATAACCATTGGGAAACATCATAATCACAAGGGGTATGGAAGTCATGCGAAACATTTATGATTCTTTCTTTTCAAAAAAGAACAACACAAAAAAATATCATGCATTTACTCCTTTTATGGAGTCATTGGAAGATAGAACGGTTCCAACGGTAATCAGTTTTACTGGTCCAACAAATTTGAATCCGGATGGATCATCCAACCCCAATCAGTTCACACAGGTTGATTCATCCCTGTATTTTACCGCGAATAGTAACAATTCGACCCGCCAGCTTTATAAATATGACACGGGAACCAAAGCGAGCATCGTAAACCTCACAAATTCCAACGTGAATTACAACAATCCTGAACTGGTGGTGGAAGCCGGAAGAAGGTTATTTGTCGAAGCCAATACTCCAGATGGTTCAGCGAAAGGATTGTTTGCTGTTATCGCACCAAAAACATCCTCGCTTGCCGTGCAAGGGGCCCCAACCTCCGACTATAAGGATATGGTATCATTTGGCCTGAATGCTTATTTTCTAGCGCAAAATTCAACGAACACAAATTCACTTTACAGAACAATAGATCATTTCAATTCAAGTAATGTATTGGACTCAATCTCATCCACCCTAGTCACGGGCCCAACATCTACAGCTCCATGGAATAAT
The DNA here is from genome assembly GCA_963923115.1 of uncultured Singulisphaera sp. Lineage (GTDB taxonomy): Bacteria > Planctomycetota > Planctomycetia > Gemmatales > Gemmataceae > SYLG01. The sequence goes on along the minus strand of CAWUOD010000231.1, from coordinate 3,530 downwards.
CCTCAACATTTGATTATTGATGGATCAATATTATACATGATTGACTTGGGCCAAAATGGAAATCTTGGCATTTTCCAAATTGCTTTAAGCAATGATCAATCCCTAAATTATGCAACATTTGGAATTACCCAAATTGTTCCTTATAATTTTTCAACTATATCCGATTTGTCATCACAATCTGGCAACCTTTATTTTAGTGGAATTATTAATGGTAATATTGGAAACTCGATTTTTACGGTTCCTCAAAATTCGTCGGCTTTGACCACTCCAATCCAATTGACTCAGCCTGTCGCCACAGCGGCAGGAACCGGGCCATTGGCGGTTGATGTGGTCGGGCCCATGCGTTTTGTTAATGGCCAGGGATTTTTTGCTGGAAAAGGGATAACAGGTGGAACGGAATTATACCAGACCAATGGTACAGTATCCGGAACGAAATTGGCATTGGATATCAATCCTAACGGAGACGGCCTGGATCCGATTTATGGTCTCACCCAATCCGTTGTCATCCCAAATGGCCTCCTTTTATCCGCCAATGGCGGGATCACAACAACCACGGGAACAGGTTCTCAATCCACAACCACATATGTTCCTGTGGGTATCGAGCCAGCAAAAATTCCAGTAGCGCTCGATGGTTCTGTTGGAGCGATTAATTTTGTTGATATCAATCCCGGACCGGATGGATCAAATCCCACAAATTTTGCAGCAAACCACTACCAGGGATTCTTTGCGGCAAATGATCCAATTTATGGCAATGAATTATTTACAAGCCAAGGAACACAATCTTCAACTTTCCTTTTGAAGAACTTTAATACAACAACAGGCGGTTCATCAAATCCTACAAATCTTAGTGTTCAAAATGGTGTCCTTTACCTTTCCGCAAATAATGGAACAAACGGGTTTGAGCTCTATGTGGGAAACACATATCAAACAAGAACCACCTCTTCGATAAGCTCGCAATCACCCAATATTAATTCTCTAGTAAATGTTAATGGAACGGTGTTTTATGTCGTAGGGAGTGACCTTTGGGCTTCAACAGGCACACTAAACGGCACCTATGCCGTGACCACCGGTTCCGCCTTGGCGAATTACAGCCCATTCTCGCTCCGCGCATTCAATAATTCACTCTACTATTTGAAATCCAACGCGACAAACAATCAGCAACTTTTCGTGTCCCAAGGAACGGCAAAGAGCACTCCTGTTGCCCTGAACCTTGTTGATGGTTCCGGACAACCTGTGACATTTGGTAGCTCAGCAAAAGTTGTCGATGTTTTCAATAATTTCCTCTACATAAATGACAACGGAAATTTATATCAGGTCTCCTCGACAGGAGTTGCCCTCCTCAAGGCGACCAACTATGTGGAATCGAATGGAACATCGAACTCGGTTGCGGGAAAATCAATTGTCAATGCGAATGGAACGCTCTTTTTTGCCGGCAAGGAATCCCAAGGGAATTATTCCCTTTACAAACTTGGCCCCGCTGATGCCACTGCGGTGAAACTGGGAACAATCCCTGCAAATCCTGGCACCTCCCAACCAATCAACTTCTCGGCTGTGGAAGGCAGAGTATTCTTTACAGCCCTTGATGCTTATACCGGAAATTCGCTGTTTACAACAACGGGTATCATTGATAACACCACAGGCCGTGCGAATATCGATTATATTCTTTCCCTTGATGCCTCCACAACAATAAATTCTTTTGGTGCGAGTATATTTTTTGGTTCACCCTCAAATAGCGCTGTTGGAAATGAACCTTGGGTATCCAACGGCACCAGGAGCGGAACCAAATTCATAAAAAACATCAATATGAACCTTGCCGGTGCCGCGTCATCGGATCCTTCATTGGGTGGAATAGTCTCGGCTAATACATTCGCCTTATTCTCGGCGGGCAATCAGGGAACCGGTCAACCAGGTTCGCCTGTTGTCAATTTTGAGCCCTATATCATCACCGGTTTTGATGTACCAACCGTCACACTCCTCAAGGATTTAAATCCTGGCAACGCCGATTCCTCGCCAAGCGATTTTACCCCCGTTGACAATCAAATGTTCTTTTCTGCCACAACAACGGTTGGCGGCATTTCCTCAAGGGGTTTGTTTTCCACCCAGGGAACAGCGAACACAACAACCCGCATCATTGACAATACTGGCGCGCCAACGGCAGTGGACTCTATCGTCTCGATGGAAGGAAATGTTGCGTTTCGAGCCTTGGGTGCGGGAACATCGACATTGTGGACTTCCAATGTTGATGCCCTTGCAAGCCCTGTCCAGAACATTCTGCGCTCATCACCGACAAACATTCGTGTCGATTCCCCTCCAGTGAAAACTGTTACTTTCAATGTCCGATTTAATTTTGATATTGACCCTTCCAGTGTAGACATAAATGATTTTGTAATTGTAAAAGATGCAACCTTGGGCACATGTTCCATTACAAATGTTTCAGCCGTAGTTAATAATGGAGTTATTGACAACAGAAGCTACCTTGTGACTGTGACGCTTCCCACAAAAGCTGGTACTTTCGGTAGTCTTACAATAAATGTCAGTCCAACCGCCCAAGTTAGGGCTGTTGCCCCTGGAAATCCGGTTGTTGATTTAAGCTTGCCATTCCCCACCCCTGAAAAATATGAGATTAATCCGCAAAATCCAAAGGTCGCCTCAATCAACAGGTATAATCCTTCAACCACTTCAGCCTCCGGACCCTATGTAGTTTTCCTGGTTACTTTTACGCAGGATATTAGTCCATCAAGTATCGTAACTCTGCCACCCTCAAATCCTCTTTACCAGTCCAGCATTGATTCTGCCAACAATAACTTCCTTGCCGCGGTTACAGGTAATGTGACACTACCCGCACAACCGATTTCCGCCGTTTCCGCGATTTTGGGAAGTCCACGCCAGTTCCTTGTTCAGGTAAAGGGCTATTCAGGCAGTGGAACGCTGCAGTTGCAGGTTTCCCGAAACGCAACATTTGTCTCAACTTCCGGGTTGCCTTACACCCAGGGTGGGTTCACAACGGGCCAATACTACGACATTGATTTAATTGCTCCTCAATTGAACACCATAACCAGGTTTGACCCTTTATCCCAAACCACATCCTCCCCTCAGGTCACTTTCCAAACCAAATTTAACGAGCCTTTGGATCCAACATCTGTGACGGCAGCCGGGTTCTTGCCAACAGGTATGCAAGGGGCAACAGTCAATTCGGTCCAGATTGTTTCCGGAACGACTCCTGCGAATACCGTCGTGAATGTGACAGTAAATGTTCCAATTGCGAATGGAACACTTGGTCTTTCACTCTCACCCAATTCCACAATTCGTGACGCCGCCGGAAATTTGGTCAATACCAGTATTCAACCCACAACGGATGAAACCTACAGCATTGAGCGCCAGTCGCCCAATGTCACCAGTGTCACCCGATTCAATCCAACCACCCAAATTGCGAATGGGCCTTCGGTAACCTATCTTGTGACTTTTTCCCAACCGATGAACCCTGCCACGATTTTACCATCCTCATTTGCTTTGCAAACAGTTGGAACCTC
>CAWUOD010000230.1:0-5740 GCA_963923115.1 uncultured Singulisphaera sp. | reverse complement strand
CACCCATAGACTCCACGCCACAACCACATCGATGCTCCTTTCGACAAAACTGAAACAGGAACTCCCTGCCAAATCCGTCGAACAAAATTTTGGTTCCTATGTCGGAGTCGCTTTGCAAATCCCCGAGGATGCCGCCTTGCCCGATTCGGAATTTTTGGCCACCCACCGGGAACGGATCTATTTGGGTTAATGGATGGCAAACGATTATGTTGTTTTCCTGGCCTGGGTACCCAATCGAAACAAAAGGAACATTTGCCAAACGGAGGTCTTTCAGGTCGATGTCGGCCAAAATAGCCTGATCAACGGCCATAACAATCCGGATTGTTTGAACGATCGCTCCCTTTGACCGGGAAAACGGGGGGTGGATTGTCCCCCAAAAGGGGTTCGCACCCCTCTGTTTCGTCGATAAGATAGACTGACCTCCCCTAATGCTGATGCAAAAGCCGGGTTGATGCAAAAGCCGATTTTGGGCTTTTCAACCATCCAGCGATTCCTGTTTGCGGCCCACCAAGAGTTGACCCCACAAATTGAGCGACCATGAGAACCAAACAAGGCGCCTTCTTGCAAGTCGTTGGGATGCAAACCAAAAGGTTGCAGATCGTCCTGTTCGTCGGCACCCTTACCCTCTTTGGGGGAATTGCAGCCCGGGCGGAGTTCAAAGCGCCCGGCGTCATCGCGGCACCCCCCGATGCCCGCAATCCGGATGGCACCGATCACGAATTCTTTGAAAAGAAGATCCGCCCCGTCCTGGTCGAGCATTGCTATTCGTGTCACTCGGCCGATTCCAAAATCCTTAAAGGTGGCCTGCGTCTGGATACCAAAACCGACACCCTCAAGGGAGGCGACACAGGCCCCGCCGTCGTTCCGAAGGATCCCGACAAGAGCCTCCTGATCGAGGCGCTCCGCTACGACACGATGAAGATGCCCCCCAAAGGGAAACTTCCCGAGGCGGTGGTGGCCGATTTTGTGAAATGGGTGGAAATGGGCGCGCCCGATCCGCGCATCGGAAAACCTGACCCTTCGAAAACCAAACCCGCGATCGATCTGGCTTCGGCCAGAAAATTCTGGTCGTTTGTCCCTCCTGTCAAGCCATCCCTCCCCCAGGTTCGGGACACGAAGTGGCCCAAGGCCGATATCGACTTTTTCACGCTGGCCAAAATGGAGGCCAAAGGACTCAAACCGGTCGCCCCGGCAGGCAAGCGGGAACTGATTCGGCGCGCGACCTTTGATCTGACCGGGCTTCCCCCCGCCCCCGAAGAGGTCGAGGCGTTCCTTGCCGATTCCGCCCCGGACGCCTTTGCCAAGGTCATCAACCGTCTTTTGGCATCACCGCACTATGGAGAGCGCTGGGGGCGCTATTGGCTGGATGTGGCACGCTATGCCGAAGACCAGGCCCACACCTTCAGCGTGACCCCCAACACCAGCGGCTACCGCTATCGCGATTGGGTCATCAAGGCATTTAACGCCGACATGCCCTACGACCGGTTCATCAAAGAGCAGATCGCCGGGGACCTTCTTGACGAAAAGGACGAGACCAAACGACTCCAGCAATTGGTGGGGCTTGGATTTTTCGGCCTTGGGCCGGTCTATTACAAAAACAGCGACGCCGCCAAAGCCGCGGCCGATGAACTCGACGACCGGATTGACACCCTGACAAGGGGCTTTTTGGGTCTGACGGTTTCATGCGCCCGCTGTCACGATCACAAGTTCGATCCGATCCCCCAGCAGGACTATTACTCCCTGGCCGGGATCTTTCAAAGCTCCCGGCTTCATAACGCGCCTCTGGTTCCGCAAAGGGAGGTCGATGCCTTCAACAAGAGCCAGGCGTCCATCAAACAGCGTGAAGAGGCGATTCAAAAGATCTTCCAATCCGAAAAACAAAAAGCTCGCGAAGCCCGCGTGAGCGAAACGGCAAAGTATATGATCGCCGTCTGGAAGCTCCGCGCCCCGGGGGCCCGGAAACCTTCGGACACCATGGCCCAACTGGCGGCGAAGGAAAATCTGGACGAACAGACTCTCAAACGCTGGGCCAGGTTCCTGGATATCAAACAAAAGGGGAAATCCCCGGCGCTCAAGGGTTGGTACGATCTTTTCCCCAACGATACGGCCAGGGTCTCCACGGGAGAGCCCACGGTTCCCCCCGCGGTGGTCACGGTCGCCAACGGATTCCAGGCGCATATCCAGGCTCTGCTGGATCAGCGCGATGGGAAAACCCGGGTCACGCCGATTGTCGCCGAGGCACCCCAAACCCTTTCCAACGAACCGGGCCACGCCCGCTTTATCAGTCCGCTGATCACCAAAAAGAATCCGGCCATCGCCATGGATGTCGACATCACCGGCGCGAAGGAGCTCTATCTGGTGGTGACCGATGGAGGCAACGGGATCCGCTGTGACCATGCCGACTGGGCCCAGCCCCGTCTTGTCGGTCCCAAAGGCGAGATGAAGCTGACCGACCTCAAATGGAAAAGCGCTACGACCGGCAATGGCGGGGTCAACATCGACGCCAATGAAAACGGAAGACCGATCCGGATCGGAGGCAAATCGTTCGCCTCGGGTCTGGGAACCCATGCGCCTTCGCAAATCGTTTATGACCTTCCAACAGGCTACACACGGTTTCAGGCGACAGGCGGCCTGGATAACAGCGGCAGCGACCAGGGGGGTGGTTGTGGCGAGGAGGCGAGCATCCAGTTTCGTGTCTATACCCAGCAACCCGCCGATTTCAGCATGGAACAGGCCGACCTGCTGACGGCCGTCCTTGGCGAAAAGGGACTCTTCGCGATTGCCGATGACAAGCTGGACAAATTCCTTGTCGGCCCCAAACAAAAAGAGTTTCAGACCCTGAAGACCCAGCTTGAGGAGCTTCGCAAAACCGCGCCGCCGATGTACCCCATCGCCCATTCACTTGCCGAGAGTTCGGTTGGCGACATGAAGGTTTTCCTGCGCGGCAATCCGGCCACCCAGGGGCCCATCGCACCCAGGCGGTTCCTCAAGGTCATCGCGGGGGATGAGCCTCCCGCCTTCAAAAAAGGGAGCGGACGCCTGGAGCTGGCCAACGCCATAGCCGATCCGAATAATCCGCTTACGGCCCGGGTCATGGTCAACCGGATCTGGCAACACCACTTTGGCAGGGGGCTTGTCGGCACGCCGGACAACTTTGGCACCCTGGGCGAGGCCCCCAGCCATCCGGAACTGCTCGATTTTCTGGCCAGAAGGTTCATCGAATCGGGCTGGTCGATCAAATCCCTTCACCGGGACATCATGCTCTCGGCGACCTGGCAGCTTGGCACCGACCGCGACGCCAAAAACTATAATGTCGATGCCGACAACCGGTACCTTTGGCGCATGAATCGCCGACGATTGGATGTCGAGGCATGGCGTGATGCGCTTCTTGCGGTTTCGGGCCGACTGGATCCCAAACTGGAAGGCCCCTCGACCAATCTGGCCGATGCCAACAACAAAAGGCGAACGGTCTATGCCATGGTCAGCCGCCACGAACTGGATAGTCTTTTGCGGCTGTTTGATTTTCCCGATGCCAATATCTCAAGCTCCAAACGCAACGAAACCACGGTGCCGCAGCAACAGCTTTTTGTCATCAACAGTCCGTTCATGATCGACCAGGCCAAGGCTTTGGCCGCGCGGCTTCACACCGAAGCGCCGAAGTCCGATGATGCCCGGATCCGCCGCGCTTTCCTTTTGGCGTTTGGCCGACCCGCCACCGAAAAAGAGGTCCAGCTTGGTTTGGGATATCTTGGCATTTCCGACAGCGAGGATGCCAAAAAGGAAAATCGTCTTTCCCGTTGGGACCGCTATGCGCAGGTTCTTTTGGGAAGCAACGAATTCCTTTATCTCGACTAGGGCCTTTTTCCGGCAGGGATGGCTGGAAAGAGTAATGGTTGCAAAAGAGTCCGCAAGTGATTATTGAGGAATGACCATGTCCGAACCCATTTTTGCCCAAACCGCAAATGGTCTGACTCCCATCACGCGCCGCGATCTGATGCGGCGCATGGGAACCGGGCTGGGAACGCTTGGACTGGCGGGGATCCTCAATCAGCAGGGGCTGCTTGCGGTCGATGCTCCACCCAAAGGGGGCGCGGTCAGTCCGCTCGCCCCGAAACAGCCACCTTTTCCATCCAAAGTCAAGCGGGTCATCCATCTGTTCATGAATGGGGGACCGTCCCAGGTCGATACTTTCGACCCGAAGCCCTCGCTTACCAAATATCATGGGCAGCGTCCTCCCGGATCGAATCTCAAGACCGAGCGGAAAACAGGCGGGCTGATGAAGTCGCCTTTCCGTTTCAACAAATATGGGCAGTCCGGTGTCGAGGTCAGCGAGATTTTTCCCGAAATCGGAAGCTGCATCGATGACATCTGTGTCATCCGGTCGATGTACACCAACATTCCCAACCATGAACCCTCCCTTTTGATGATGACCAGCGGCGAGACACAGCCGACCCGACCCTCGATGGGTTCGTGGCTCCTTTATGGTCTGGGAACCGAAAACCAGAACCTTCCCGGATTCGTCGTCCTCTGCCCCGGCAAGCCAGTGGTCGGTCCCGCTCTCTGGGGGAACAGCTTCCTTCCGGGGATTTATCAGGGCGCCCAGATCAACAACGCCAATCTCAATCCCCAGAGCGTGATCAAAAACATCAACAACACCGAGCTGACCAAAAGCGCCCAGCGCGAGCAGCTTGACCTGTTAAAACAGATGAACGAACTCCATCTTGCCCAAAGAGGCGGCAGCGACAATCCCCTTGAAGCGAGGATCCAGTCTCTTGAGATGGCGTTTCGGATGCAGACCGAAGGGCAGGAGGTCTTTGATCTCAGTCGCGAATCCAAAGCGACCCGCGAAGCCTATGGCAATGGAGAATTCGCCAACGGATGCCTCGCCGCGAGGCGCCTTGTCGAGAGGGGCGTGCGCATGGTGCAGGTCTTTTATGGCAACGGGCAACCCTGGGACGACCATGACAATATCGCCGACCACAGGACCAAGGCCCAGGCGGTCGACAAACCGATCGCGGCGCTGATCCGCGACCTTAAAGCGCGGGGACTCTTTGACGAGACGCTGATCCTATGGGGTGGGGAATTTGGACGGACGCCCGCCTCGGAAGGGGCGCTTGGGCGCGACCACAACAACCACGGTTTCTCGGTGTGGCTGGCAGGCGGAGGCGTCAAAGGGGGCATGGCGTTTGGCGCGACAGACGAGTTTGGTTTCGCCGCGGTCGAGAACAAGATGCATGTCCACGACCTGCACGCGACGATGCTTCACCTGATGGGGATCGACCACGAAAAGCTGACCTACCGCTATTCCGGTCGTGACTTCCGTCTGACCGATGTTTCCGGCCGCGTCGTCAAGGAGATTTTGGCGTAAGGGATTCCGTTGTCCAACAGGAATGGAATCTGGCGGTTGGCCGATTTATCATGGCATCATGAAAGTAACCGTAGATATTCCTGACGAGGATTTGGCCGACATCTGCCGCTTCACGGGAGAATCCCGGGAAGGGCCTGCCCTTCTCAGGTTCATCACCGATGCCTTGATGATGAAACGCCGGGAGCAGATTGCACGCAAGTTTGTCAGTGGGGAATGGGGAGTGGAAATGGAAGGGTGGGAAGCCAGACAATGATCTGGTTCCATGGAGGTTATGTGGTGGCCCGATTTATCTTGAACCAAATTCTCATTTTCTTAATCTAAGCATAATTCGATTCCGAGTAATGGATTGTGGATAGCAAGCCGTATCATGGA
>CAWUOD010000229.1:0-5740 GCA_963923115.1 uncultured Singulisphaera sp. | reverse complement strand
TGTATAAGAGACAGTTTGAATATATTGTAAAAATTTAAAATATATTTTTTAAAATTATGTTTAATTAGATTTTTTTTATTGAGGTATTCCATGAAGTATATCCTTTCCATGGATCAGGGAACCACAAGCTCCCGGGCAATACTCTTCGAGAAATCCGGCAAAGTTGCGGCCGTTTCCCAAAGGGAATTTACACAGCATTTTCCAAGGCCAGGCTGGGTGGAGCACAATGCCGGGGAAATTTGGGAAAGCCAACTTGCAGTCGCAAGGGAGGCCATGGAAAGTGCATGGATTAGCCATTCGGATATTGGCGCGATTGGAATTACCAATCAGCGTGAAACGGTGGTTGTTTGGGACCGGCATACTGGAAAACCGATATCTCCGGCAATTGTCTGGCAAGACCGTCGTACAGCATCTGTTTGTGATGCCCTTCGTAGCCAGGGGAAAGAAATAGAGATCAGAAAAAAAACCGGCTTGGTTCTCGACGCTTATTTCTCGGCAACCAAAGTTGCATGGATTCTGGATCATGTAAGAGGGGCAAAATCCCGTGCCAGAAACGGGGATTTGGCAATGGGAACAATTGATTCCTGGTTGGTTTGGAATCTCACAGGCGGGCGGGTCCACGCCACCGACCCTGGCAATGCTGCCAGAACCATGCTCTACAACATTCACACGCTTAAATGGGATGAGACTTTGCTGGATTTGTTTGGAATACATCCTTCCCTGTTGCCTGAGGTTCGTCCTTCCAGTGGTTTTTTCGGCGAAACCCAGCTTTTTGGCGGTTCCATCCCGATTACAGGTGTCGCAGGGGATCAACAGGCGGCGCTTTTTGGACAGGCTTGCACGAAACCCGGTATGGTAAAAAATACTTACGGCACCGGCTGTTTTATGTTAATGAACACAGGGGAAAAACCAATAGTCTCCAAAAACAATCTTCTTACTACAATAGCATGGCAAATAGGTGACAAAACGGAATATGCACTCGAGGGGAGTATATTTATTGCCGGGGCCGTGGTTCAATGGCTGAGGGATGGCCTTGGAATTATCAAATCGTCTTCTGAAATTGAAGAATTGGCAAGCAAAGTTCCGGATAATGGTGGGGTTTACCTGGTCCCTGCTTTTGCAGGGCTGGGGGCTCCCCATTGGGACCCTTATGCCAGGGGCACCATTGTTGGGCTTACCAGGGGAACCAACTCCTCCCACATAGCGCGAGCCGCATTGGAGGGAATTGCCTTTCAGGTTGGTGATGTGCTTAAATCAATGGAATCCGATGCCGGAATAAAGCTAAGGGAACTTAGGGTGGATGGCGGGGCGTCCCGAAATAATCTCCTGATGCAGATTCAATCAGACCTTTTGGGAGTTCCGGTGATCCGTCCCAAAGAAAGCGAAACGACAGCACTAGGCGCCGCATATTTGGCTGGATTGGCCATCAAATTTTGGAAATCCACCAGGGAAATAAGCCAACAATGGAATGAGGAGTCAAGGTTCAAATCCAAGTGGGCCCCAGCCAAAAGGGAGAACGCAAAGATCACATGGCAAAAAGCGCTTTCCCGTTCAAAGTCATGGGGTGAATGATCAGGATCTGGAAAAGAGTGCCTGCATCACATTGCCACGGTTGAGTTGTACTGGTCGGTCCTGGCGATCGCGTAATTCCATGGTCGGGTCGATTCCCAAAACATGATAAATCGTCGCACCCAAATCATCTGGGGAATAACCCAAAGAGACCGGGTAGGCACCGGATTTGTCGGATTGCCCCAAAACCTGTCCCCTGTGCACTCCCCCCCCGAAAAAGGCACCGCTATAGCAGGCGGCCCAGTGGTCGCGCCCGGCGTTTTTCGAATCCACCTTGGGGGTCCGTCCAAATTCCCCCATTACAACCACCATCACATCCTCAATCAATCCCGTTTCGGTCAGGTCGTCCAAAAGTGCGGCGACACCCTTGTCCAAAGGTGGAAGTAGGTCCCTTTTTAGCCGATTAAAATTATCCCCGTGGCTGTCCCAGTTTTGCACCGGACCCATATTTGCCTGAACCACACGGACACCCGCACTCACAAGTCGCCTCGCCAGTAGCATGGATTGTCCGAACATGTGCCTGCCATATCTCTCCCGGTTTCGCTCGGGTTCACGATTGAGATCAAAGGCTCTGGCAACTGCCCCGCTCGAGAGAACTGCCACGGCTTTCTTTTGTTGATCGGAAAGGCGTTTGCCCTCAACCGAACGGCCCAATTCTTCCTGTGATGAGCCAAGCGCATCGAGTAGCGCAACCCGATTTTCCAATTGACCAACCGTTAGACCAGCCGGGAGATCCACATGATCGACTTTGAAATTTTTCTTGTTGGGGTCTGATCTGATTTGCCAGGGGTCGTACTTGGGTCCAAGAAATCCGGCGTGTTGGCCTGGCCAAACGAGAGGTCCTTCCCCCAGGAAAGTCGGTAGCGTTACACCTGCCGGAATTCCTTCGGGAGGTGGAGACAAGTACGCCGCGCCCGCGCCATAACAAGGCCAATCATCGCGGGAAAGTGGTTTGTCGAAACGAACACCCGGTTGGAGGGCCCCGGTGATTACATGGTGGGTGGCGGCAGTGTGGTTATTGTCTTTGTGTGTGAAATTGCGAACAATTGTCATCTTGTTCGCACGGGCGGCCATCAGGGGAAGGTGTTCGCCGAAAAACACCCCTGGTATTGATGTTTTGGAAACGCCAAATTCTCCCCGGATTTCAGATGGGGCATCGGGTTTTGGATCGAGAGTGTCAATATGGCTTGGGGCCCCGGTCTGAAAAACCAAGATAACTGCCTTGGGTTTTTTGGCAAGTGAATTTGCCCTTGCACCCGGATGAATCCAGCCTTCAAGGCCCAAACCCAGAAAACCAGAACAGCCGAGCTGGAGGAATGTCCTGCGGTTTGACATGCTGGAATTTGCATTATTCATGGTGGTTCCTTGCAACCGATTGCTTACTTATCGGTTTTTCCAATCGGGTAGCCTTATTCTAGCTCCATTTTGCCCAGTTGGGGAACATCAATGTCACATACTGGAAAGGCCTGGATGGCAAAAAGGAGGCAATCGGATCGGTTTATGGCATGGAACATACTAAAATTGCAATTATGGGCTCAAGTGGGGACTAAGGGATGACAATGATGAAGGCACTTGTGAAATCCAAGGCAGGTGTGGGCTTGACCCTGGAAGAGGTTCCGGTCCCTAGTATTGGAATCAACGATGTTTTGATCGAAGTATTACGCACAGGAATTTGCGGTACCGACCTGCACATTTATGATTGGGACTCCTGGGCACAAAAAACCATACCGGTTCCCATGGTGGTCGGCCATGAATTTGTTGGCCGTATTGTGGAGGTTGGGTCGAATGTACACGATTTTGGGTTGGGAGATATTGTCAGTGGCGAGGGCCATGTAGTTTGTGGTCGATGCCGAAATTGCCTCGCGGGCCGACGGCATCTATGCAAGGCCACCAAAGGTGTTGGGGTGAACCGACCAGGGGCGTTTGCCGAGTACCTGAGTTTGCCTATGACCAATGTTTGGCATCATGAGGGTGATATTGCCCGGGATATCCAGTCCATTTTTGATCCACTTGGAAATGCGGTCCATACTGCATTGCAATTTCCTGTTTTGGGGGAGGATGTATTAATCACCGGTGCCGGGCCCATTGGAATAATGGCGGCCGCGGTTGTTAAACATGCTGGGGCCAGAAACATAGTGGTGACTGATGTAAATCCGTATCGTCTGGATCTGGCAAAAAAAATGGGCGCCACGGAAGTGGTTGATGTCCGTGTCCGGGACATTCCCTCTGTCCAAAAAGATCTGGGAATGAAAGAAGGATTTGATGTTGGACTAGAGATGTCGGGTAATCCGCATGCCTTTAGGGATATGCTGGCGAATATGTGCCATGGAGGGAAAATTGCAATGCTTGGAATTCCAAGCAGGGAGCTTGCGATTGATTGGAATACGGTCATTTTTAACATGTTGACAATCAAGGGGATCTATGGTCGGGAAATGTATGAGACATGGTACCAAATGAGTGTTTTGGTTAATTCCGGGCTCGATATTTCTCCAGTAATAACCCATAGTTTTCATTACACGGATTTTGAAAAAGGCTTTGAGGCGATGCATACTGGGAATTGTGGCAAGGTTATTTTGAATTGGAAGGAAGGTTAGTCATGGCAATTGACAGATTTTGCGAACATCTTTCCACCCAACTTGAAGAAATCAGGGCCCAGGGACTTTTCAAAGGCGAGCGCGTTTTAAGCTCGGCGCAAAAACCCCAGGCATCCGTTCATGGTGGCAAGGGCGTTTTGAACCTTTGCGCGAACAATTATCTTGGTTTGGCGAATCATCCCAGAATTCGACAAGCCGCAAAAGACGCCATCGATCGCTGGGGTTATGGAATGGCAAGTGTCCGTTTTATTTGCGGTACACAACAGATCCACAAAGATTTGGAAAATGCCTTGTCGGCCTTTTTGGGAAAGGGTGACACAATCCTTTACTCATCTTGTTGGGATGCCAATGGCGGCTTGTTTGAAACGGTGCTTGGGCAGGAGGACGCGATTATTTCGGATGAGCTGAACCATGCCTCTATTATCGATGGTATAAGGCTCTGCAAAGCCAAGCGCCTCCGATACAAAAACAACTCAATGTCCGACCTTGAGGAAAAACTCAAGGAGGCGGCCTCGGCGCGCTTTCGACTGATCGCCACAGATGGCGTTTTTTCAATGGATGGAACAATAGCGGATCTGCCAGGGATTTGTGAATTGGCCGACAAATATGATGCAATGATCATGGTTGATGACTCTCATGCGACCGGGTTCATAGGCAAGCACGGTCGGGGAACCCATGAATTTCACAATTGCATGGACCGGGTGGATATTTTGACAGGCACGCTTGGCAAGGCCCTTGGGGGGGGATCAGGGGGCTATACAGCGGGTAAGCCGGAACTAATCCAGTTTTTGAGGCAAAGATCCAGACCTTATCTTTTCTCAAACTCACTTCCCCCACCCATTGTGGGCGCGGCGCTTGAATCCCTAAAGATTCTTGGGGAATCCACACAGCTTCGGGATACCCTGGAAAATAATACCAACTATTTCAGGCATGCCATGACAAAGGAAGGATTCGCAATCATCCCCGGAGTGCATCCCATTGTTCCGGTGATGTTGGGTGACGCGGTTCTTGCGGCGAAAATGGCTGAACGGCTCCTGTTGAAGGACCTGTATGTGATTGGATTCTCCTATCCTGTTGTTCCCATGGGAAAAGCAAGAATCCGGACCCAGGTATCCGCCGCCCACACCGGGGAGGAGCTTGAGTTCGCGGTTCGCGCATTTAGCGAGGCAAAAACGGAATTGGGGGTTTGATATGTTCCGGATCACCTTTTTCGTTAGTCTTTTTGTTGTTTCCTATTTGTGGCCGGCGTGTCCGGTCCAGGCTTCCAAGGCTGAGGTCGATTTCGCCCATCAGGTCGCGCCCATCCTCAAAGAGTTTTGCGGTAAGTGTCATATAGGGGACAAGAAAAAAGGTGGTCTGTCATTCAATAATCGGGAATCCCTTCTGAATGGCGGGGAATCCGGAAAAAACCTTTTTCCCGGAAAGCCCGAAATGGGTGATTTTCTGGCCCGAATTGTTTCCGGTGATGTGCAACTCCAAATGCCGCCGGATGGCAAACGGGTTCCCCAGGAAAAGGTGGAAATAATAAAAAAATGGATCCTTGAAGGTGCCAAATGGGATGCAGGATATTCCCTTGG
>CAWUOD010000228.1:0-5748 GCA_963923115.1 uncultured Singulisphaera sp. | reverse complement strand
TGCGGGCACTTTTGCAAAGTGTTACTGCATGGTCCCGGTTTCCTCATCGGCAAAGGCATTGGACACCGTTTCACCCGTGCGTCTTTGTTTGCGCATCCGCTTGACCTTGCTGCTTGTGGAGTCATAGGCGCGATCCACCTTGTCGGCGGTAAAATTGGCCGTGCCACCGTCATTATGGATGCCCAGTTTGCCCGCCTCATCAAAAGCGTCCTGGTTGGCTCCCAAATAGGTGAATTGCCAGTTGTAGACTGTCTGTTGGTGTTCCACCATTTGACGGATTTGCTCACGGGAAAAGATGCGACTTGCGTTTTCTTCACCATCGGTCATGATCACAAAAATCACTAGGCCCGGACGGTCCGCTTCCGGCATGGCCGCGAGTCTTTCCCCCGTGTTGAGAATGGCATGTCCGACCGCGTCCAAAAGGGCGGTGGAGCCACTGGGTTCAAGTTGGTAATTGCCGACCTTTTTGATTGGCGTGCCCTTGTGGAGGAATTCAAATTTCGTGTCGAACTGGATCAGGGAAAGGTTGGCCTCGCCTGGTTGTTTTTTCTGGTCGTCGATGAAGCCATTAATTCCATTTTCGGCCAGGGTTTTGATACCGGACATGGAACCGCTGCGGTCGATGACAAGGGTGATGTCGGTCAGTTGATCGTTCATGACTGGGCCTTTCGATACGAAATGTGGCAACACACCACATATTCCCTCCCCAAGCCTGTTTATTTCAAAAACTGCCAGTCATTTCAAAAAAAATAAAACCCCGGGAAGCCAATGGGCTTTCCGGGGCTTTTGAAATTCAAACCGGGGAGATGCCGAAATCGGGAAAGGACCTCGTCTCTTTCCCGATTTCTGACAGCGGATTAATTTTGGATGATTTCGCCCCCGTTACGGGTGACCATCCGGGCCAGGCTCCGGATGTCGGTTGTCGCGGGAAGAAACTTGACCGCCCCATCCCCCATAAGGGTGTTGGTGCCCCCTGTGTGGAAGGAATAGACCTGGCCGGTGCCATCTGTGCCGAAGGTGGTCGAAGAAGGTCCGCCCGCCGCGATATAGTCGAGGCCATTGGTGATGTTTATTGCGGAGGCTCCCGGACCGGTTGTGCCAGTGGGGTCGGAACCATAAAGGAAGGGGATGTCACTGGCGGGGCGGCACCAGCCCCCACCATTAACCCGGCTTGTGCTGGATGCCGTCGCGAAAACCTTGCCCTGGCGGTAGATGTTGGGCCGACCGGCGGATTCGGTGGCCTGGATCGTGTTGGAAAGTCCATCCGTAAAGTCAGCAAAACGAAGCTTCAGGATTTTCGAGATTGCCCCGTTGTCTTTGCCAACCGATTGCGCGTCCACAAGTCCCGCGGTGGCCAAAGAAGAATGCACACCATAAAAGCCGGCGTAATCGCTGTTGGCGACGATTTGGGTCCAGGCTGGAGATGTATCGGGCGCGCCGTCAAGGCCCGCTTCCGGGGTTGAGGGGCAGAGGAAGGTCTTAATCCTGGTGCTGGTGTAGGGAAGGTTGAGGGGGTCAGACCAGTTAACCGTTTGGTTGTAGGCTTTGTAGATGTTTTCCTGTTCGACATAGGGAAGGATAAAGGTCAACCAGCGAACGCGTACGGTGCTGTTGAGGTTGGGGCGAATATTGGCGGGAATGCCGCCTGTGGCGTCATGAATGGAATGGATAGCCAGTCCGATTTGCTTGAGGTTGTTTTGGCAGCTCATCCTGTTGGCTGCTTCGCGTACTTTTTGGACGGCGGGAAGAAGGAGACCAATAAGCACAGCAATGATGGCGATCACCACCAAAAGCTCAATCAGGGTGAAGGCAGAACGACGACGAGTCACAGGAATCTCCCGGTAAGAATATATGATCAACAAAGTCATAATAAGTTCGTTGATTCACTTTGTCAAGTATTTCTGGTCCTTCCGGGGTATTTCCCTGTTTTTTCGCTGGTGAACTGAACCAGACCCCTCATAATGGCCCAATAGGGTCCGTCCTTTTCCAGTTTTGATTCCTTTTTGACTGGAATCATTCCCGGATTGGGGCTCCAGAGCCGCTTTTGAACCATTTCCTTGCACCCGAGGTCACCATGTTTAGCTGGAATTCGCGTCGAAGCATTTGTTCCTGGGTCATGGTTTTAGCCCTGGTTTCGGATTTTGCAGCTGGCCCGGTAGAAGCAGAAGAACTGAAAACCGGAAAAGTGGAGCTTCAGTCCGCTGGTCCGATCACTTTTGGTCCCAAGGGAGTGCTTTTCCTGGGTGATCCCAAGGCGGCCAAAATTTATGCGATTGAAACATCGGACAAGGACAGCGGTCCTTTGGCCCCTGTCACGGTGGGCGAATTGGACAGTAAACTCGCCGCTCTTCTTGGGGTGAAATCGGCGGATGTCGTCATCAATGATCTCGCGGTGAATCCGGCCTCCAATCAGGTTTACCTATCCGTTTCCCGCGGAAAGGGCCCCTCCGCCATACCCGTGGTTTTTGTTGTGGATGGAAAAGCAGGCGGGCTCAAAGAGTTTTCGCTGGATAATGTACCCCATGCCAGCATCGAGCTGGGGAATCCTGTAGCCCCGGGCAACAAGCGCCTTGAAGCCATCACGGGCATCAAGTTTGTCAAAAACAAAATCTATGTCGCCGGATTGTCCAACGAGGAATTTGCGTCCACCCTTCGGTCCATCCCATACCCCTTCACAGGAAAAGTGGCTTCTTCGGGAATCCAGATTTATCATGGCGCCCATGGCAAATTTGAAACCGCCGCGCCGGTTCGCACCTTCACACCCCTGGATGTCAATGGCAAGGAGGAGATCCTCGCCGCCTATACCTGCACCCCGCTTGTCCGAATCCCAGTGTCGGAGCTCCAGGATGGCGCGAAAGTCAAAGGGACGACGGTGGCAGAATTGGGCAACCGCAATCGTCCTCTGGACATTGTCACCTACTCCAAGGATTCCAGGCCCTTCGCGCTCATGGCCAATAGCGCCCGGGGCGTGATGAAGGTTTCTCTCGAGGACATTGAAAAGATTGACGCGATTGTCGAGCGCATCCAGGACAAGGCAGGACTCAAGTATGACACCCTCTCCGACCTCAAGGGGGTGGAGCACCTCGACAAGCTTGGGGATGCGCACGCGGTCCTACTGGTTCGATCCCCCAAGGGGCTGAACATCCAGACCATTCCGCTCCCCTGATTGGCCTTTTTGCTGACAGAAGGCCTTGCCGACCCCTGTTGGGAGTGTTGTGCCATGATGTTCCCAATGATGATTGCCCCGCTGGCCATGGTTTTCCTCACGGCCTTCGGGGCGGAACCGTCTTTCCATTATCAGCCTCCCCAAAAACTGTATCCCGCGGGGAGGTTTGCCGTTTCGGGAGTTCCCGGGGAAGCAATCGCCAGGATTGGGGACAAAACAGAGTTAAAAAAAATTTTGTTGGTTGGCGTCGACCCTTCGCTTTCCTTGTTGGGAACCCATGGTGTCACAGGCGACACTATCTGGTTCGCACCCCGTTTTCCCCCGGCCCCAGGGGTTGAACACACCATCCGTTTCGATTTGGCTGTCCTTGACGGGTCTGGCGCCAAGCCCAAAATTTGGCAGTGGAAGCCCAATCAGGAGAAAACCCCCATTCCCAGGGTCGAGGCCGTTTACCCCACCTCCGAAACCATTCCCGAAAACACCCTCCGGTTTTACATCCATTTTTCCAGGCCAATGAAACGGGGGCAGTCTCCCGGGCTTGTCAGGGTTTTGAACGATCAGGGCAAGGAAGTCGAATTGGCTTTTTTGGAGCTGGATGAGGAACTTTGGGATTCCGGACAAACCCGCCTTACCCTCCTTGTGGATCCGGGCAGGATCAAGCGCGGGGTCAAGCCGCTGGAGGATGTTGGACCGGTATTCGAAGCGGGCAAAACCTATACCCTTGAGATCGGTGAAGGATTTGAGGATGAGGCCGGTAAAACCCTTGGCCAGCCTTACCGCAAATCCCTTAAAGTCGGCCCCGCGGTCCGCGAACGAATTGAGCCCCGGGCGTGGAAAATCGTCGCGCCCCAAATCCCCTATGGGGTTTTGGAGGTTCATTTGGACCGACCTCTCGATCATGCCCTTTTGAAGGGACAGCTCAAGCTGAAAACCACGGCCGGCGCCCCGGTCGAGGGCGTCTGGCAAATTTCCCAGGGCGAAAAAGTGGCCTGTTTTCGCCCTTTCAAGTCATGGGAAAAAGGGACCTACCATCTTTTCCCAGGCGCGGATTTGGAAGACTCCGCGGGAAATCGGACAAATCGTGTCTTCGATGCCCCGGGTGGTGAAAAGCCGGTGGAACCGGTCACCCACCTGGTGTTTACAGTTTCCGGCAAGTAACCAGGCGGTTTCCGAGCGCGACCGTCGGTATACCTGTTTGGGAAAATCGAACGCCAAAACCATTTTCATGACAAGGTTTCATCACATGTGATGAGAAAGCGGTTCCAACAAAAAAACCACGGGGATTAGCCCGTGGTTTATTGTTTGTGGACCCCTGCCAGAAAGGTCTTATCGTTGTGTTACTTCAGAAACCGGAGTTGTTGATCCCTCCGCTCCTGACGGAAGCGTATCAACAACCACGGGAGCAAAAGCGTCCAGGTTGGCGATTTTTTCGCCCCCGGCAATGGTGCACATGGCGCGGAATATTTCCGGCTTGATGTCAGCGCGAATAAACCGGACCTTGAAGTCACCCATGATCGCGAGAGTGCCCCGGGTCTCTTTTCGGGTGATGGGGTCGATGGCTTTTTCCAGAAGGAAAGGAACCAGCGGGTCTCCTGTTTCGTTGATGGTGCGAATGGTTGAACCACCACCAGCAATCCACGGGCCCTGACGACCAGGAGGGACTTCAAGGACCAAAATGGTGCTGGCCTTGTCATCCTTGATGTCCGAAAGTTTGGTCACACGGTCGTACCCGAACGCGCCAAGTTTCCTGACCTCATCGGGAGTTTTTCCCAGAAGGGTGACAGACTTGTTTCCCAATCCGCCCACCCCAACAAAACTGCTTGCGGCAACCAGGGTTGGCACACGGGCAAGTTGAAGGAGGCTGGTGCTTTCTGGAAGGCTGGTGTCCACAAAAGTTGGCACGATAAGACTTGCCGCAGGAAGGTTCTTTACGGCAGACCAAGGGATATTCGGATCAAAGGCAAAAGGATTCACACTCTGATCCCCAACAGCCATCGGACCGTTTGGAGTGAATTGGGTCAATTCCGTAAGCCAGGACCCGCGAAGGTCCGGGGTAAGTGCCAACACGGATCGATTGGCTTTGGGCAGGACCGTTCCTCTGGGGAGCGCCTGGTTCTTTTCGGCGTATTGCTTCAAAGCGGAAGCCAGTTCATGGACTCCGTTGAAAGTATTGAAACCTTCAACCTGGCTACGGGTGCGGATCGCCCAGAAGCTCAGTGCCGAAGTGATCGCCTCGTAGTTGTTCGACTTTTCCCCAAAGGGGAGATAGGTCTGTACCAAAGCAAATTCTTTTTGTCCGTTATAGGAGATAAAGCTTCCGGAACTGGAGGCGCCGGGTTGGCCACCCATGCCGGGCATCATTCCGGGGCCGCCCATGCCAGGCATCATCCCGGGACCACCCATGCCAGGCATCATCCCGGGACCACCCATGCCAGGCATCATCCCGGGGCCGCCCATTCCACCGGGTCGGCCACCCATGCCGGGCATCATCCCGGGGCCACCCATACCACCGGGCCGGCCACCAATGGCGGGACCACCAGGTCCGGCTGGGCCTTCTTCACCTCCCGCTCCGGGCAGGCCAC
>CAWUOD010000227.1:0-5765 GCA_963923115.1 uncultured Singulisphaera sp. | reverse complement strand
CCGGAATGGGTTGTGATTCCATGGGAGAAACAGGTTTTGTGGCCGGTTTTTCACCCAAATTCCCGGCGGGCCGAACGGAAATTGGGTCGGATGGTGGGGGCGTCGTGGGTTTGTTTTCCGAAGGGGCGTTTCCTTTTTCGGCCGATTGGATTGCCTTTGGAGGAGAACCGGTCCCTGATTTATTACCTGAATCCCCGGAACCGGATTCGGTTGATGGGTCTCCTTGCTTTTTGGGATTTTCCCCGCTGGGGTTGGTTTCCGGTTTGCCCACCTTCAGATTGTTAACCACCTCTTCGACCCCCAAGGTTCTTGAGGCAATTTCGCCTGCTCTTTCCCGATGGTTTTCCGTGGAAACAAAACCGGTTAATTCAATCTGACCCGGTCCCTTTAGCTCCGTTGTGACATTTTCCTCCGCAAGGTCCTTGTCAAATTGCAGTCGGAAGGAGACCCTGTGAACCAACGGCGCCTTGCTTATGGAGGAATGAAGCTGGCGGGCGGTATCCGACCATGGCATATTTCCCAGTTTTTCGGCGTGTGGGGTCCGGTTGGCAAGTTTTGACCCAATAGCCTTAAGGTGTTCCAAATCCTCCGTACAGCCACAAACCGGCGCTAACAACAAGGCGGAGGCAAACCATTTGGGTTTCATTGGCGGTTTCCTTTGTGAGCAATTGGGGCGGTTTTCCTGCCCCAAGGATCCTCACTAAGATCATTAGCGTCAAGCTCAAGGAGGCAATCGCCATGGGATCCCAATCCGAAATCATTTTCCAGGAGTCTGAGGTGGGTGACCGTCTGAGAGACCTTGGCCTGGATCATTGGTATCAGGAAAATGGCTGGATCAGACGCAAGTTGAATACGGATGGTTGGCCCTCCACCCTGATGCTGGTCAACGCCATTGGTTTTGTTTGTGAAGCGGCCTATCACCACGCCGACCTTGAGGTGACATGGGGCAGGGTGGTAGTCAAACTCAAAACCCACAGCGCTGGAGGGATCACCTCAAAGGATTTGGAGCTTGCCGCGCAGATCGAAAAGACCGCCCTATGGCGTCCCGGAATCGGATCGGCATGCGAAGGAAATCCGGCCAAATTTGTTTTTCACAAGGGATGATTGCGTGCAGAATCCTGTTTCGATTGGACCTTTCGAGGTCCCAAATTCCAGTCCCCACCAGTCCGAACCCATACCGGACAGGGTTCCCGGCCCTCCTGTGAAGATTGGAAGCCGAACCCTTTCCACGCGGTTTACTTTGGCTCCCCTGGCAGGCTACACCAATCTTCCCTTTCGACTGGTTATGAGGCGGTTGGGCGGCCTGGGTTTGGCAACCACTGATCTCATAAGCGCAAGGGCCTTGATTCAGGGGGGTGGGAAAACCCTCGAGCTGGCGGAGACATGCCCCGAGGATGAACCGCTTGCCATGCAGATATTTGGCAGTGAACCCGATGTAATGGTCCATGCGGCAAAGTGGTGTCAGGCCCATGGGGCCCACATAGTGGATATCAACATGGGTTGCCCCGTCAACAAGGTCACGAAAGGGGGAGGTGGGTCCGCAATGATGTGCCAGCCCACAAACACCGTGGGCCTGGTGGCAAAGGTGGTTCAGGCGGTTTCCATTCCCGTAACGGTCAAAATGCGGCTGGGGTGGGATGATTCCGAACTTACGGCCCCTTTTTTTTCCCGCGAATTTGAAAAGGTTGGGGTGGCGGCCATCACGATTCATGGGCGAACCAGGGAGCAGGGATTTCGGGGCGGGGTCAATGAGGACGGGATTCGCCGGGTTGTGGAGGCGGTTGAAAACATTCCGGTGTTTGGCAACGGGGATGTGAGGACCATCCAGGATGCGGCACGGATGTTGAAGGATACAGGTTGCGCTGGACTTGCGATTGGGCGGGGCGGGTTGATGCACCCCTGGATCTTCAGGCGGCTTTCACGCTGGGATGAGACAGGGGATCCCGGGCCACACCCGACCTATCGTGAGCGTTTGGAGTTTATGGATAATCATTTTCAATCCATGCTTGGTTTGCGATCCGAGCGTTCCGCGTGTATCAACTTTCGTAAAGTGGCCACATGGTATTGCAAGGTTCTTCGCCCTGGCAAAAAGATCCAGCAGGAATTGGTCATGATTCAAAGCGCGGAGCATTTCGCGAATATGGTGAGCAGAATCGGGGAAATCCTCTCAGAAAGAGAGGAAAAGGGGGAATGGCACCCTGCGGAGCATGATATCCGCCTGCCAGAGGGGCCAATTGCCCATTGGTAAATGATTGTATTTGGCCCCTGGTTCGCAAAAAAAAAGAACTCCCGAATCCCGGGAGTTCCCATCAAAAAAACCTGAAATGGAACAGGGTTATCCCTGGCTTTTGTGGCGAAGCATGGCCAGATTTCGGCTGAAACGGTCCTGAAGGAACTCATGGACCTTGATAATGAAATCGAGGTCTTCGGGATCCAGGCTCCGTCCATTGGAAAGCATGGTGGAGGGTTTTACCTCGACCTTGAGTTGCTTCAGGGTATCGGCGAAGGCCAACCGCCTTGAGTCGATGACATCCGTCGACATGGTTTCGGAAATGCCCCAGAATTTGCAGGCCTCGACAAAGATGATTTCCGCCCGGCGCTGTTCCTGGAATTTGGTGAAGGCGGCGGAATCGAAAATGGTTTGAACGAAGATTTCCAGATCGGGTGGGAATCCGGGGGCCTTGACCGATTTGGCGGGTCGGGAAAGAGTCACGGTCTCACCCTGACGAAGTCTTTGAACAACCTCCTTGCCATCCTCGGTAAGGACATAGAGCTTTTGACCCACTTTTTGGAGCCAGCCCTTTTTGGCCAAACCTTTTTCACCCATGATGCTCGCCAGGACTTTGTTGGAGTCCGGATGAAAGTCGGCGAATCCTTTGAGTCCAAAGGTTTTTGGGTGACCTTTCCAGGAACAGACAATCAGGGCCTCGGCGGAAAAAGGGGTTTCGCCCCTTCCTTCCAGCTCCGAAGCGGCAAGAAGAATCTTTTCGGGTACGGTGCATTCCGCGATGACATCATTTGGGTTCACGGGAGCCACTCCAGCTGCGTTGGTTACAATCATTAGTAACCAGTTTGATGACCGCAGCGCTAAGGCTCAAACGAATTTTGGTCAAGTGGCCAAAACCTGGAAATCAGGTCCCCGAATACTCCGCACTGTCGTCAGAATCGGAATCACAGGGAGACTCAGGGGGTGTTTCTTCCCTGTGCATTAGTTCACCAAGTAGCCTGGTAGCGTAGGATCCGGAGGGAAGGCCAAACCGGATCACCACATCCTGACCCTCCCAGCCCAGTACCTCCAACTGGGGAAATATGAGATTCCTCCGTCTACTCCCCTCGGTAATCCTTTTCTCGCGCAAAAAGGAATCGCGCGTCAGGCCGGTCTGGGCAAGGAGGCTGTCTTCCCTGGTTTTTGCCACGCCCTCACTGGCAAAAAGTTTCCAGCCATAAATCGGGCCCGCGCTCGTGATTTCCCGGTTATCCATTCGGGCTTGTTCCGTGGAAATCGCTTCAGGATCGATTGGGGCCCGGAACATTCCGCCCGAGGGGCTCTTTGCGAGCACTTCACCCGGGATCACGCTGTGGAGCAACCCGTCTTTTTGCCGCTTGAGAAGGTAGCAGTTATAGAGTCCGGACTGGAGGGCGGAAACCGCCAGGCGCCTCAGCCAGGGTTTGATGAATCTGGGCGCCGTTCCCAAAAGAAGATCGACACCCAGTTTTAGCGTCTCGTTTCCCCGTCCAAATCTTTGCCGATCGTAGGCGTTGGGAACCCCCTTGGTTTGAATCCTGTTCAGCAGGGCTCCAATCCTCTCCTGGGCGCCTGGAATGGTGTTTCGAATGCGAATTTGAAAACGGTTGCCATTGAGATGGCCTGTTTTGAGTTTGTTGTTGTGTCGCCCTGTTTGAAGGATTCTGACACACGGGTGGTCCAATTTGGAGAGATTTTCCTCAGCATTGGAAGGAACGGAAATCCATTGTCGGGTTAATGCCACCTTGTCCTTGAGGCCAGCGGTTCCAATGTCCTGTTGGCGAATTCCGAGGCTCTGCCCCACCACCCTGAGGAGGTCACCGGCGGCCAGATCCCGCTTCTCAATCCACAAATAAAGAAACTCCCCAGTGCCTGAAGGTTCATAGGCCGGAATCTCCTCAACCAGAAAATCCTCCGGACAGGCCTTGAAACTCCCACCAATCCCGGGAAGATCGGCGGTAATCCATTCGGGGAACTCGGGAACTGGATTCATGAAGGGATCCGGGTTATCAGTTAGTGCATCAATCGGGGGGTCAGTCGTTGGTTCAATTACAGGATGGAACCCGCTGGGAGTTAGAGATACGACGGCTGGGCGGACTTTCGATGGAACGCCGCAAGGAACCGATCCATTCCAGGTTGGAACCTGTGGAAAGGCTTCGGGGGGTGCTTGTGCGACGGGCGGGAGAGTTCGTCGAGGCGGGAGCCAATGACTTGGGAAAGACTCCCGGGGAGGTCCTTGGAGGAGATTTGTTGCCGCTTGCCGAAGTTTGCAGGTTCCTTTGTTCCCGGGCAAGAAAAGTATTGGCATCCCGAAGGTGTTCACGGTCGCCCATTTGGCTTGGAGACCAGCAGTGGGTTTGCCGGATCCCATATGGTGTGGTTGGAGTGATTGGGACCTGGAATTATCCAGTCTTTTTATCCGGGGTTCAGATACTCCATGCCCTGGCTGCCGGCAACAGCGTTGTCTGGAAGCCTTCGGAGGTCGCGCCCCATTCCGCCCGGATTTTGGAAAGTGCATTGAGGGAGGCGGGCTTTGGTCCCGACCGACTTGTTGTTCTGCCCACGGAGCGAGATTATGGGGCATGGCTTTGTGATCAGGCGATCGATTTTTTGGTATTTACAGGATCGGAAAAAACAGGCCGGGCCATCGCGGAAAAGCTTGCAAAAAGGCTAATCCCATCTGTCCTTGAGCTGTCAGGCCTGGATCCACTCGTTGTCCTGGAAGACTGTCACGATATGGATTTGGCCAGGCGGGCAATATGGTTCGGGATTCGTTCAAATGGTGGGCAGACTTGCGTTGCTCCCAGGCGGCTGTTCATCCACAAAAGCCATTACGAGGCCATTTTGGCCCCTTTGCGGGAGAAAATTTCCCGGGAGGGCCCGTTGGCTTTGGCCACGAGGGGGCAGATCACGGTTGCACGATCGATTATTGAAGATGCGAAGGCGAAGGACGCAAGGATTACCGGGGGGAATTTTGCGGAATTAGGCGGCAAGACCGGGATGCAGCCCGTTTTGATCGAAACGGAAAGATCGGATTTATTGGCTTCCAGTGAGGCCTGTTTTGCGCCGTTGGCCATTGCGACTCCCTTTGGAGATATGGAGGAGTTGCCGAAGCTTTTGGGAACGACCACATTTTCCCTGGGGGGATCTGTTTTCGCGGGGGATGTGGATGATGGGCTTGAGTTGGGCCCTCTATTGGATTCCGGGCTGGTGAGTGTCAACGATCTGATCGCGCCTGTGGCCCATCCCGGTGCCCCGCTTGGTGGCAAAGGCTCAAGTGGTTGGGGAGTAACCCAGGGGGAAGAAGGGCTTTTGGCAATGACGCGGCCGATGGTCCTAAGCATTCGCAAGGGGCATTTTCGGCCCCATTACGACCAGGCTTGGTCTGGTAATGACCATCGGGACGACCTTTATAACCTATTCCGAATGTCCCATGCCAAGGGGTGGATGGAAAGGTTGTCTGGAATTTGGAGCCTGATAACGCGGCGCAAGGGGCCTTTTTGACCACTTGGTCTGTGCC
>CAWUOD010000226.1:0-5779 GCA_963923115.1 uncultured Singulisphaera sp. | reverse complement strand
TCTTCCAGGGATTTGCTTCTCACAAGGACAATCCCGGGCTAAGATCACCCTATATTCCCGATTTTCATTCCGCTGATCCAATCTCCAGGATCTTCCGCTTCAATGGTCTACTTCATTGCGGTTTCCTTGTTATTTGGCGCCATGGATCCGCAAGACGAGGCCCTTCGTCATTTTGAAAGCAAAATTCGCCCCCTCCTTGTCGGGAAGTGCCAAAAATGTCATGGTGAACTCCGTCAACGGGGTGGTCTGCGCCTCGATTCGGCCAAGGGCCTCCTTGCCGGCGGCGATAAGGGGCCAGCCGTTGAACCGGGCCACCCCGAAAAAAGCCTGCTGGTTCGGATGGTCAAAACCGATTCCCAGGGGGTTCTCAAGTCCATGCCCCCGGACAAGCCATTGTCTCCGGGTGAGATTCGCGATTTGGAACAGTGGATCCGCTTGGGGGCAACCTGGCCCCAAGCCGGGGAGGACCTGAACTCCAAAGCGGAAAAAACCTCGAAGGGTGGTTCCGATCCGACGCTTGTCATGCGCAAACCCGGCTCCATCAGGGAGGAGGAAAAACGCTGGTGGACATTTGTCGGGCCCAAAGCATACGATCCGCCCAAAAAACTCAAAGACACCTCATGGTCCAAAACCGATATTGATCGGTTTCTTCTGGCCAAAATCGAAGGGGCCGGGGGCGTTCCCGCTCCCCGGGCCAAACCCGCCGAGCTGGTCCGTCGCCTCCACCTGAACCTTGCCGGGCTGCCTCCAACGCCCGCGGAAATTGATGCCTTTGTCGCCGATCCCTCGGATGGGGCCATCGATGATATTGTGGACCGGCTTCTCGGTTCGCGCGCTCATGCGGAGGCATGGGCCCGCAAATGGCTCGACCTGGTTCGATATGCCGATTCCGATGGGTATCGCATCGACCACGAAAGACCACATGCCTGGCGTTATCGGGATTATGTGGTTGATTCGTTTCACGAAAATCGCCCCATCAACCGGTTCCTCATGGAACAGATCGCGGGGGATGAGCTTTGGCCCGAGGATGCCCGTTCCCATGTGGCGGTTGGTTTCCTCCGCCAGGGTATCTACGAGTACAACAACCGTGATGTCAGGGGCCAGTGGGATATCATCCTTGGCGACATTACCGACACTGTTGGCGACGCCTTTTTTGGCCTGGGCTTTCAGTGCGCCAAGTGTCACGACCACAAATACGACCCGATCCTCCACGAAGACTACTTTCGTTTGCGGTCTTTTTTCTCGAATATTCTTCCCCGCGAGGAAAAGGTGATCGCCGATCCATCCACCCTCCTTGCCCACTCCCAAAAAACCAGGGCCTGGGAGGAAAAGACACTGGCCCTCCGTGAAAAAATCGCCAAAATCGAACAGCCCCTTCGCGAATCGATTACCGCCGATGCGGTGTCGCGATTCCCCCCCGATGTCCAGGCGATGATCAACAAGGCCCCATCCGCGAGGTCCCCGTTGGAAACCCAGCTTGTTGAGCTTGCATGGAGACAGGTCGATTATGACCTGATCAATCCTGACGGAAAACTAAAAGGACAAGCCAAGGAGGATATGGTCTCCCTTCGGCGGGAATTGGCCAGATTCGACTCCCTGCGGCCGGCCCCCTTGCCCGTCGCGCATTCGATTATCGAAACAGGAACAATCCCCGCCTTCACTCCCGATCCCAAAAAGAAAGGCGCGGATATTGCCCCGGGTTTTTTGATGCTACTCGATCCCCGGGAGGCCGCATGCAAACCGACAAGCTTTTCGACCGGACGCCGAACGGCGTTGGCGGAATATTTGGCCAGTCCAAAAAATCCCTTCACAGCGCGGGTATTTGTCAATCGGGTCTGGGCCTGGCACACGGGAAAGGGGTTGGCGCCCCAACCTTCCGATACCGGACGGCTGGGTGGAGCGCCGACCCATCCGGAACTGCTCGATTGGTTGACAATCCGTTTTGTCGAGTCGGGTTGGAATCTGCGGGAGCTTCACAGGCTGATTGTTCGCTCGGAATTTTACCGTCAATCGTCCGAGCCCGCCTCTCCGGAGATTGTTCGCGTGGACCCCGAAAACAAACTGCTATCCAGGTTTCGGTCCCGGCGACTTGCCGCCGAGGAAATTCGCGATGTGATGCTGGTGACCTCCGGTGAATTCAAACAAAAAACGGGAGGCAGCGGCGCAAATGCCAACGAGCCGGTCCGATCGATTCATCTGAAGGTTCTAAGAAATACCCGCAATCCTTTCCTTGAGGTCTTTGATCTCCCGCTGTTTATCAACGGCGTCAGCGCCCGCGACCAGACGACAACCGCTGTCCAGTCGCTTTTCCTCTGGAACAATTCCCAGCTTCTGGACCGTTCCCAGGCGTTTGCCAGGCGATTGTTCCGCGAGGTTCCGGAGGATTCCACCGGGCGGGTCCGTCTCGCTTTCAAGCTGACGCAGGGGCGTGATCCCACACCAGCCGAGCAGGACCGGATGCTTGAATTTCTTGCCCGTCAGGAATCGCTGGCTGGGGAATCCGGCCTCCAGTCGGCTTCGAGGCTTCCACAGGAAAGGCTTCCCCATCACGAGGGACAGGCAATCCAGTTCTCCATGAATCCCCCAGGTCCCATGCTTCAGTCCCAATTGGGATCTGAATTGGACAAGGGGCCATTCACCATAGAGGCGTTTTTTCTGGCCCGATCCATCGCCGATACCGGCCAGGTCCGGACGATTGTCTCCCGCCATGATGGTTCGAAGGACAAAGCGGGTTGGTCCCTTGGTGTCACAGGCAAGGGATCCAGGCGCAAACCCCAAACTCTTGTGATGCAGCTATGGACCGGGGAACCGGGCAAGCCCGTCACGGAAACGGCGGTGTTCTCCGATCAGAGGGTGGAGCTCAATCGTCCCTACCAGTTGATCGTCTCCACGAGGAAAAAAAGCGGATCCCAAAAAGGTGAGATTCGTTTCTTTCTTCGGGACCTTTCCAATCCGGACGAGCCCGCCCAGATCGCGACCATCCCCCACGACGCAAGCGGCGGCCTGGCATCCGATCTTCCCGTGCGTCTGGGAAGTCGAGCCTTGCCCGGTGATGGTGTCGCCAATCCATTTGACGGGATCATCGATGATGTCCGTATCAGCAACGGGTTTCTCGCACCCGAAAAAAGCGGTGTCGGGGTCGCCAACGAACCGCTTAATAGCGGTGGCGATCTCGCGCGCTGGACATTTGAAACGCAAACCGGAACCCTGAGGGACCTTTCCGGAAAGGGTCGCGACCTGACCACCATCACCCCAACAAAACGCTCCCTTCCCCCGGAGTTTGTCGCTCTCGGGGATCTTTGTCATGTCCTTTTCAACTCCAGTGGATTTTTCCATGTCCCCTGAGAAGCCCTCCCCCGGATCGATCCGATCGCAAACCGCCCTGACGCGCAGATCCTGGCTCGCGCGGGCGGGGCAGGGATTTGGGCTGTTGCCTCTTTGGGCGCTGGAACAACAAGTGGGCTTCAGGGGGTTGCGTGCGGGGGATTTGTCCTCCGGTGAAAGCGGCCCGGGGAAAACCCGTCCGGGCCATGCGCCGGGCCGGGCCAAAAGCGTGATTTTTCTCTTTATGGAGGGTGGACCTAGCCACCTTGACCTGCTGGATCCCAAGCCCCTGTTGAACAAGCTTGCCGGGCAGAAAATGCCCGAGAGTTTCGTCCGACCCATTTCCCCCATGGGCGAAGGAAATTCTCCCCTTTTGGGGGACAGGCGAAAATGGGCCCGCCATGGAAAATCGGGCCTTTGGATGTCCGATTGGATCCCAAACATCGCGACCTGCGCCGATGATATCGCGGTCATCCGGTCGTGCAAAGCGGATGGGATCAACCACAGCTCCGGCGTTTGCCAGATGAACACGGGGTCGATCGTTGGTGGCAGGCCATCACTTGGAAGTTGGGTCAGCTATGGGCTTGGCAGCGAAGCCGATGATCTTCCCGCTTTTGTCGTTCTCCAGGATGGAAAGGGCCCGGTGGTCAACGGGCCACGAAACTGGTCGGCGGGTTTTATGTCGGCGGTCCACCAGGGCACCCGCCTGGAAGGTGGCAGGGAACCGATCCAGAATCTCTTTCGTCCCGACGGGGTGACGGCGGCCCGGGAGAAGTCAAAACTGGACCTATTGGGATCGCTTAATGCGGAGATGGGCAGGAGATTCCCCGCCAACACCGAGCTTGACGCCCGCATTCGGGGATATGAACTGGCGTTTCGGATGCAGGCGGGGGCTCCCGATGCGGTCGATCTTTCCCGGGAGACGCGCGCCACGCACGAACTTTATGGAACAGACCGGGCCGAGACCGAGTCGTTCGGCAGGCTTTGTCTTTTGGGACGCCGATTGGTCGAGCGGGGTGTCCGCTTCGTCCAGCTTTATCATGGACCCGGCAGTCGCTGGGATGCCCATTCCGGAATCGAAAAAAACCACACCGAGCTTTGCCGCGCCATGGACCGCCCTGTGGCCGCGTTGCTCAAGGATTTGAAGGCGCGGGGTATGCTTGGGGAGACTCTGGTGATTTGGGGCGGCGAGTTTGGACGGACACCTATGAGTGAGAAAGGCGACGGCCGCGATCACAATCCCAATGGTTTCTCGATGTTCATGGCGGGAGGCGGCATCAGGGGTGGGATGGTCCACGGGGAGACCGATGAATTGGGCCTATACGCGATCCGGGACAAGGTTCATGTTCACGACCTTCACGCCACGATTCTTCACAGCCTCGGGCTTGACAACATGAGGCTTGTCTACAACCATGGCGGTCGGCCCGAGCGGCCAACCCTCAACGAGGGTGAACCCGTCCGTGCCCTTTTCAGTTAAAAGGGATCTGTCGTCAACCTCTTGTCACGCCGACTCCGATTTTTTCCAAAAGCCTTGCCCACCACATTTTTCATTCCAATTATCTTGGCATGGCTGGACCACCGCTGCCGCTTCCCGGGCGTCTGCGTGTCACAGCGTCAAGGGCAAAGGTTCCCGCCTGGCGCAGGTCATCGGGGATTTCCTTTTTGGAAAGGTATAGCTTGATGGCGTCCGCTGCCCTGGAGGCATCGGGCCCCATGGAGGTGAATGCCATGAACACGCTCATGACCAGTTCCGGATTTCGGTCGTTGAGGTAGCCCACGAGGTCCGGAACCGCTTCGTGGGCGGTGGGCCCAATCATGCTTACGGCCCGTATGGCGACCATCCGGTTGGCGAAGGTCGCGTCTTTTACATGTTTGATGATGAGCGGTATCTGGATCTTGTCGTTGACGGGGTTGTAGCCAATGAGCGCGACCCGGGCGTAGATCTCCGAGGGAACATCGCGCATGTTGAGAACGGAGACGAGCGCCTTTTCCATCTGCGTTGCCAAAGCGGCATCGTTGGGTTTTCCCAAAAGTGCCAGGCCGATAAGGGCCTCGTGACGGGCCAGGGCGGCGGTGTCCTTGGTACCGTGGATAAGGGTTTTGTAGACACGCGAATCGACGCCTGTTTCATCCGATCCCAACCTTGGGAGAATCGAAAAGGAGGCGCGACGGATTTCCCAGTTGCTCTGGTCGTCGGCGGCCTTGATCACCGCGGGCAGGCCGTTTCGTCCGGCTTCGCGGAAGCCGAAGCGGCCCATCGCCAACAAAGCCTCATACCGAATGGAAGCCTGGGGGTCTTCGGAGATCCGTTTGGCCAGGCCGTCAACGACTTTGGGGATATCCTTATCGTAGTAATCGAGATATTTGATCGCGAGTACCGCTCTCATGCGCGGGCTGGAATCGCGGTCGTTCATCCGTTCGACGATTTGCGGAATCGTTTCGCGGGCGGCGGCCC
>CAWUOD010000225.1:0-5792 GCA_963923115.1 uncultured Singulisphaera sp. | reverse complement strand
ACAAGGAGTATCGTCGGCAGCGTCAGATGTGTATAAGAGACAGCTTTGGATTTGCGGAAATCCCTGGCCCGTCAAATGACCCAATGGTTTTCCCCTCAGCCCGCCGCGGTGGTTCAACTTCGAAAACTGATCAAAAGTGATTTAACCCTTGGGACGCTGTGTGATGTGTTTAGTTTTGCCCTGCCCCTTGAAATTGAAATAAAGCAGGAATTGCTTGAGTTGGTGGATGTTGAGGAGCGTGCACGCCATCTTCTGGAGGAAATCCAAAAACTGGAACCTCCCCCCTCGGATATCATCAAACCAATGACTCGTCGTAAATTTCCACCCGATTTTAGTTTGAACTAGGCTGACCAGAGATAAGAAATCTTTCAACACATGGAAAGCTCAAACTCCACACTTCCCGAATGAAATCCTTGGGGAGAGGAGTTTGCGGTGATCGCATTTGTTTTTGTTTAATTCCGGACTTCAATCTTCTGAAGAACAGGGCGGGGCGCCAAAGAGGCGCTCAAAAGTGCAAGCACCGTCGTGAATCCCAAATCCGACATTAGGGTTTTGAAGAGGTATCCAAGGGCCATGGCATAGTTGGCGAGGAGCCCAAGGAAATTATCGGCATATTTGATCTCAAAGGGGTAGATTGCGGAAGGTTGGACAAGATAGCTGGCCCCACCAAGCTGTTCGGCGGGAACCCGGCTTATCAACCAGTTGTCAAAGTTGGTGACAAGGAAGAAAAACATGGACCCGGAAACCAGGAGTGTGATTCGGTTTGTCCAATTCCGGTTTGCCCCAATCATCCCAAAAATGGTGTAAGCAATCACGCAGGCATAAACAGAAAGCACCGCGGGATAACCCAAGGTTAAATGAAGCACTGTGTCGGTCAAAGCCATCAAGGCTAATGGAACCAGACCATAGGCAAGCCTATTTCCAGCGTATCCACAGTAAAAAGCCAATGCGCCAATAGGTGCAAAGTTGGGAATCACCCATCCCGGCACAATCCGGTAGCAAAAACTGTAAACCAGGGCGATTGCAAGAACTACACCAAAGGTTCGCCTGGTTTCGGAAACGGAATTCATGGCAATTGACTCTCATCCTTGTTCAAATGACATTTTTAGGGACACCGATTACCAAGCACAACCCCGGTTTAAAACTAACACTCCGGAATGTTCGAGTTTGGAAATCCTGGTAAATAGGGGCTATCCGGTTTCCCTGGTTCGGAATTCCAAACGCCATTGCCTGCTTTCATCTTCGGTTTGGCACCAAAGTTCCATTGTTCCAAATTCTGTCAAAACCGATTTTAGGTGGACCGGAACCAATTCTTCCGCGGCGCCGGTAAGGGTTGTTTCCAGGGGTGGAAGTTCTTCCAGCTCCTCCGGGGGCGGGTCGAGCCAAGCACCAATGGAATCTTCCCGGCGCTGGTTGGTTGCAAAAAATCGGAATTCTGCCCTTTCCCCAACCAGGAGTCCGATCCCGACTTCCGGCACTTCGGCCGATGTTCCCTCCTCCATTCCATGGGGAACAACGCAAAGGGCCTTGATGGGGGGAAGGGCACCTGGAACAGCGGGAGCCGGGACCTCCACACCAAGATAATAGGAACGGGCGGAGCCTCCCCTTATCCGAATTCCCTTTCCGCGTTTGGCTAAACCCTGTGTTACCGCCCCACGGGCCACAGCAAGGTCCAGGTCGGAATGTGCGAGAGTTTTTGCCGGCCCAAGGCCCTGGGATTCCCGCCATTGATTGATTTGTTGACCAATTCTTTGGGCAACCGACCGGGATTTGAGAACCCCGCCGTTGAAAAGTATCGCTGTCGGGAGAGTTCCTGTTTTGCCAAGGCTGGCGAGTTTTTCGCCTATAACCTGGGAGTTGCGTCTTAGAAATTGGGCCATATGTCGGGTTACCGCGGGATCATGCGCGTACGGGAGGCCCATTTCCTGCAATCCAAAAGTTTTGGCCCTTTGGACAGGGGTTTCCATTCCAACCATGGGAAAGAAACCGTCGAGTATGGATTGATTGACCTCTTCGCGTGAAAGATTTTCCTGGAGTGAACCCGCCATAAGGCGACTTCCCCGACCCAAAACCCGCACCTCAAATGTATCCAGGGAGGAGTCGGCCAAAAGTGCTTCCTTTGCCTGTCGACAACCGGCAAGAAGCATAAGCATTTGGGCAGAATCGAGTTTATGTCCCTTTGCCTCAAATTTTTTGGCTGCCATGTAAGCAAGAGCCCAGTCCATGTTGTCCCCACCCAAAAGGATGTGGTCACCCACGGCAATCCGCTCCAACACGAGGTTTCCCTGGAATTGGCCAACCAAAATCAGCGTAAAATCAGTGGTCCCGCCCCCAATGTCACAAACCAGAACTACATCACCAACTTCAACATCCTTCCGCCACAATTCCCCCCGGCTTTGAATCCAGGCATAAAAGGCGCTTTGCGGCTCCTCAAAAAGTTGGACTTTTCCCAATCCAGCTTTGGTTGCCGCCTCAATCGTCAGTTCACGGGCCGCGGCATCAAAGCTTGCTGGGACTGTTAGAACGATTTCCTGGGAACCCAATGGGAAATCGGGATTTTCACGGTTCCATGCAAAAACCAGCTCTGCCAAATAATGAGAACAGGCTTCAATGGGTGATACCATTCGGGAACCAGGGGGCGCCTTCCAGGGAAGGATTGCAGCCCGCCTGTCCACTCCATGATGGGAGAGCCAGCTTTTGGCCGAGACAACCTGGCGGGTTGGAACTTTAAGTCCTTGTGCACGGGCCAATTCACCCAAAACGAATTCGCGACCTTTTGCCCAGGGAAGATCAAGCGCTCCGGAGGGAAATTCACCGTCTACACAAAGGTACATAAAAGACGGCAGCAGTGATCTATTTTCAACCTGCGATGGATGGATGAGCTGGGATATGCCCAGATCTTTCACATCCGGATGTTCCCCACACTGGGTATCCGCAAATGACAGGGCGGTATTGGTGGTGCCCAGGTCGATGCCTACCACAAACCTGGATGGGGACAAACTTGTCAAATCAGGAGACCTCCACCTCGGCTGGCGCAAGAATCAATCCGTCTTCCCCCGGGGCCAAGGGGGGAATCGCCACACTGTTGGCTTTCCATCCCCGATGGCGAACTTCACCCCAGTAGGGGGCATGAGGGGGAACATTGCCTGTGATACGGTATCGTGACGGGTGGTAACCCGCGGGAACTTCCACTTTTGTACCTTCGGATTGCTCAAGGCAGGGGCCCAAATCCAGGAATTTTTTCAGGCACTGTCGGGCCTTGGGCTGGAGGTCCCTTACCGCAGCGGCAATCGGGCCATCCTCAACGCCGGTGATATCCTCCATTAAAAAATCCACAAGACTTGCATCCCTTTGCAAGAGTCCAAGAAGTCTAAGTTGGGGGCCGTGGTCGACCAGGGTTTCCTTTGCCTTTTCCTCAGCAGGGACAAAATCCTGACCCGTGAGTGATTTCCAGCAAAGTTTCATGGCGGAGAGGATTCGGGGAATGGCCCCTTTGGAAAGAATCAACAAAACAACAATTTTCAGGGCGATGAGAACCGCGATCGCCGCACCCGCACCTTTGAAATGGTCCAGATTCAGTTCCATAAAGATCACTCCCTTTCTTTTTTATCATCTTAAGGAAACTCCCAACCATTGGTTGGGCTCGATCATTATCGGTTTTGAATGGCCAAGGGTTTTGGATTCTGTCGCCATTCCCGTTCCGGTCGTTTTTCCCCGGCGACCAAACAGATTCCCTAGGAATATAGAAAAAGAGATTGGGGGGCCAAATGCGACCACAGGCACTGATTCTTGGGGCGGGGCGAAAAAGGATTGGGTATCATGTGGCGCGTTTTTTGGCAAAAAAGGGATATCGCACTTTGCTTCATTACCGAAGTGATCATCCCGAGCGTGGAGAAATTGATAGGGAATTAAGGGCATTGGGTTCTGAACCGGTTTGGTTACAAGCCGATTTGTCCTCTGAGGATCAGGTATCCCAAATGTTCGCCGAGTTGGATGTTTACGCAAGCCAACTGGATGCAATGGTTCATACGGCTGCAATTTGGAAACCGGTTCCCTGGCGGGATACCAAAGCCCATCACATCGAGGATCACTTTCGGGCCAATACTTTGGGGGTGATATTACCGGCAATTGAAACAGGCAAAAGAATGACAGCTCAAAAAAACGGCGGCGTCATCACGCTGGTGGGTGATTGGGCAACCGCCCGGCCTTACAAAAATTATCTCGCGTATTTTTCCGCCAAGGGATCCATTGCAACATTAACCCGGGTTTTGGCTGTGGAAATGGGTTCGGAAAACCCGAATGTTCGTGTCAATTGCGTCGAGCCTGGGCCGGTTATGTTGCCTGAGGATATGCCTTTTGAAGAAAAGAGCGAAGCAATTGGGGCTACCCTGGTCCAAAGGGAAGGTTCACCGGAAAATCTTGCTCAGGCGGTATGGTCGCTGATTGACAATCCATTTATCACTGGAGTTTGTCTTCCCGTTGATGGTGGGCGAACCATTTGGGCATGTGGAATCTAAATGGAAAACAACGGTAATAATCGATGACAAAAACCGATTCACAATGGTTGGAATTGGCCAAAAACACCAAATGGACCCGTCCGCTTGTTCCCTATCCCTCCTGGAGTTTCAATTGCGATTGGGACACCCAAGACCATGGTATTCCCATGAGAAGGGAAATTTGGGAGCATTTTCGTGACCAGGGGCGTTTTTGTCCGGTGGATATACCCTGGCACCACGACACAAAATTACGAATGATCCTTTCCAATGATGTCAGTCAGCAGCTTTTTGTCGCGGGATGTCTTGAACCGAATGAAATGGCTTTTTTGGACCGATTCCTCAAAACTGGAATGCATGTCATCGATATTGGCGCGAACGAAGGGTGCTACACGGTACTTTGTGGAGCCAAGGTGGGTAAAGAGGGCAAGGTTTGGTCGTTCGAACCCTCACCTCGCGAATTCGCGGTTTTGAAAGCGAATGCCGATCTAAACCCTGAGTTGAATATTACCTGTTTTCCAATGGCTTTGGGAAATAAAAACGGAACCGCAAAACTCCGGATCGCCGAAGGTATTCATGCTGGTCAAAACACACTTGGTCAATTCTCCTACGCGATCAACGAGCTTGATTCGGCGACCGTTTCCTTGAGAAGGTTGGATCATCTTCTTTTGGAAACCAAACCCGAGCGGGTGGACTTGATCAAGGTCGATGTCGAAGGGGCTGAGGGGCTGGTTCTTGATGGGGCCACGAAAACCCTTGATAAATTTCGGCCAGTCATATTGCTTGAGGTTTTGGGAAAGGGACTGGCCGCGCTTGGTTATTCTCCGATTCGATTGATAAATCTCTTTCGGGGAATGGGATATGATTTGGCGATTTTTGACAAAAAAACCGGCTTGCCAACGGAATTTCATGGCAACGCCTCGGAAATTAGTGAAAATCTATTGGCTTATCCTGCCGAGATGGGGCCATCGATTGAAATTTCACGGCTAGTCAAAGGTTAACAGGGAGAGGAAAATGAGCGATCAGGAACATGCCCGGAGGCTTGCGGAAATCCAATTGCCTTTTCTTATCACCGACAAGGATGATCTATGTAAGGCACAGGACGCCGAGCCTAAAAATGAAGCAGCCCTTCAATGGGAAGCGCAAATACCGGGGCTTTTTGATGATTTGGTCCCCCGTGGTCCTGGCGATGATGATTCTTTCGGACAGGCTGCCATGATCTATTTTGGTGCAACGACCCTCCTCAGCCCCCTCACTGTCTCTTATACACATCTCCGAGCCCACGAGACCAGAGAGGAT
>CAWUOD010000224.1:0-5812 GCA_963923115.1 uncultured Singulisphaera sp. | reverse complement strand
CTACCATGCTGGCCGCAGTGTAAAAGACTGCCAGAGGAGCAAGCCAGGAGGCAAGACTTAAGGCTCCGGAAGGGCGCTCCCCATTCAAAACCCACCAAAGCCCACCAATGCCCGCCGCCAGGAAGAACAGAAAACTTGCCCATTGATATTCGAACTTACCATTGATCAGGATAAGGGCCATTGTGATTATGGTTCCCACCGTAAGAAAGAAAACCGTTCCTAATGTATGAAGAATTGCCTGCCTGGAATTTGCAGTTCTTAAAGCCACATGAATCCCAAGCATCATCACAAACGCAACCACGACACCACCAGCAATAATTATGCAAAGCAAGGCGGTTGCATTCATGGAACGAGCAAGTTGGGGTTCTTCGGCGGGAGGTGCTGCCAACAAACCCAACATGGCATAGCCAATTGCAAAAAGCAAAGGCGGTACCAGAAATTCCTTCACATTGTACAAAACGCCTCCCAACTTGCCGAAAACAAACTCCTTTGGTTCGATATCGGTCACCAAAAGCAGGTCCAAGGCCCCCAAATCCCGCTCCGAGGTTATGGAAGTTGCAGATTGGGTTGCGACAAGCAATAGGGCCAAAACAGAAACAGGTAGCAAGCCATAAGCTGCGGTGAATGCAACTCTGGAATTGGCAGGATCCAAAAAAATCGGTGAAAAAACACCATAGGCCATAAGAGTTGTCACAAAAAACCAGGCAATTTTAATCAATAGAGGTCGGCGGCCATAGGCCCTGGTATGAGTTTCACGCCATAAAATTGGATTGCCAACCACTCTACGCACTTTGCCAGGTGCGGCATGGGCGCTGGCCCGATTCGCCTCTTCCTCAGGGGCGGTTTGGGATACCTCGCGTTGCATTATTGGCTCGCCACTTGGATTCCAACGACGAACCATGGCAATTCCCCAGCCAAGAAAGCAAATGCCCATTCCAAAAAGCACCAATGGGCATGCATACCCGCCTGAGACATCATTTCCCTGGGCCCCCAAAATTTCCCCCAGGGCCTGGAATGGGTCAAACGCGGCCCGGATCGCTTTGAGCGCAGCGCTGGATTTTGGGAAAACATAATCCAATGCTGCGCTTAGCCTCACTATCGTCAAACCCAGAACCAGGTACAGTGCGGTCATTGCCAGGGATTGGAATGTTCTTTCCCTTGAAAGAGCTACCAGCCCCCCCAATGCTCCACCGGCAAAAATTGTGGATAATAATATCGCATGAACCCAAGCCACCTGCCCAAGACTAACGCCTCCCAAAACGGTAAGAAGCAGGGAAATGGGGATGCCGGATAAAAAAAGAATAAATATACCCAGAAGGCTTCCCAATATTTTTCCGCCCACTAACTCACGATTATTCAGATCGGTTATTAATAAAAGGATAAATGTTCGCCGATCCTTCTCAAGCGCGACGGCACTCGCGGTTGCCAGGGCGGAGAAAAAAAGGAAAAGGGAAAGTTGAAGAAAACTGAAAATGGAAAAAAGTAGTACACCCAACCGGGAAAGGTCGGAAATAAGGGTTGGCCGATTCCAATCCGATCCTGAAAGCCATGCAGTGACGGCAAGCACCCAAAGGGTTCCGCCATAAACCACCCGGGCCATATGGTTTTTGCCGCCACGCGGAACTGTCATCCATTCGCGCCAAAACAGGGGCCCCATTTGTTTTCTCCTTGATTTTAGGCCGTTGTCGTGGCGGATCTGATGGATTTGAAGTGAGTGATAAGCCCGTTGGTCGAAGAGTCATGGCTACCAACTGAACCAGGGGTCCGAAGTTCCGGAATTATGGCGTTTGCCAATTGCTTTCCCAATTCTACCCCCCACTGGTCAAAAGAATTAATTCCCCAAAGAATTCCCTGTGTGAAAATTTTGTGTTCATACATCGCTATGAGCATTCCCAGGGATCTTGGCGTTAGCCTGTCAAAAATAATGGTGTTGGTGGGGCGATTTCCAGGGAAAACCTTTTGGGGGACCAACGCTTCAAGCTCATTGTGTGAAAGGTTTTTGTCCCTGAGTTCCCCACGGACTGCATCCTCCGATTTTCCCACCATTAAAGCCTCAGTTTGAGCAAAAAAGTTAGCCATCAACAGGGTGTGATGCTCCCCCAATGGATTTTGTGAAAATACAGGAGCAATAAAATCGCAAGGGACAAGTTTTGTGCCCTGATGAATGAGCTGGTAAAAAGCATGTTGACCATTGGTGCCGGGTTCACCCCATAAAACCGGTCCGGTCTGCCATGTGCAGGCTGTCCCCTCCTTGGTCACCCTCTTGCCGTTTGATTCCATATCAGCTTGTTGAAGGTAGGCTGGTAATCGATGAAGGTATTGGTCATAGGGCAGAACTGCGATGGTCGAAGCTTCATAAAAATCAGCATACCAAAGACCCAAAAGACCCAATGTGGCTGGGATATTCTGGTCAAGTGGAGCAGTTCGGAAGTGCACATCCATGGCATGTGCGCCTTTAAGAAACTCCTCGAATTGATCCATTCCCACTGAAATCGCGATGGAAAGGCCAATTGCGGACCAAAGTGAATATCTTCCGCCAACCCAGTCCCAAAATACAAACATATTGTCGAGGTTGATTCCGAATTTTTCCACTTCGGAGGCATTGGTGGAAAGCGCAACAAAATGCTTTGCCACATGGTCTGGATCCTTGGCTTTGTTCAGAAACCAATCCCTGGCGGTGTGGGCATTGGCCATGGTTTCCTGGGTGGTGAAAGTTTTGCTGGCAATAAGGACCAAGGTTGTTTCTGGATCGCAAACCTTTAATGCTTCAGCAATATGGGTTCCATCAACATTGGAAACGAAATGGAAATTCAGGCCTGGCTTGGAGTAGGGTTTCAGGGCTTCGCAGGCCATATGTGGACCAAGGTCAGATCCGCCAATCCCAATATTGATTATGCTCGAAATAGGTTTGCCGGAATACCCCTTCCACTCGCCTGAGCGTACCCTGTCACTGAAGGTACGCATTTTTTCCCTAACCGCGCGTATTTCGGGCATAACATCCTTGGCATCGACTTCAACAGGCTGGCTGGAATAGTTTCGCAAGGCTGTGTGAAGCACTGCGCGCCCTTCCGAGGTGTTGATTTTTTTTCCGGTAAACATTGCTTCAATGTTTTCAGAAAGCTTGGATTCGCAAGCCAAGTTCCTCAGAAGCGTCATTGTTTCCGTGTTGAC
This sequence comes from uncultured Singulisphaera sp., assembly GCA_963923115.1. Classification (GTDB taxonomy): domain Bacteria; phylum Planctomycetota; class Planctomycetia; order Gemmatales; family Gemmataceae; genus SYLG01. Next base: position 2,641 of record CAWUOD010000224.1, on the reverse strand, counting down.
CCTGTTTTTCGAGAAATCTACCAGAAAGTCCTCAAAACGAAGGGAAAAATTTGCAAAGCGATTGGGATCCTTTTGGAAAAGATCGGCCATTACCATTTCGCCGTGAGTGCGGTAATGTGATTGAAGGGCAGTCCAGCAATTGAGCTTGGTGGGGTTGGTCATTTCGGAGCACTTCCTTGGCCGGGCCAAAATCAAATACTTACAAGTGTTGTGTTTAGGAAACTGTTGTTTTTTGCCCAGCAGGAACCCACCCGGGATTCCTTTTTCCCGGTTTGGGGAAATCTTTCGTAGCCAAAGCCTGTTTGTGATACTTGTAACCTGGCAGAAAAAAGCAAAACGCAGCTACACTGCCAAATATTAATTGATTCAATGCAGGAAAAAGGGACATCGGCAGGGTACTTGCAAAAAGAAGCAAAGCATAAATATAAAACTCACCACTTAGCATTCCTGCTTTCACCACGAAGACCATTCCAGTCACCACAGCAAGCAATGGTGAAAGAGTGAGGACCGGAAGTTTTAGCAAAAACTCCACTGCAAAAATCCCAACCGCTCCAAAAACAGCTGCTGCCCAAACATGGGCAACCTGGCGTTCAATAAAAAGGATCGGGCCCCCGCGGGTCCGTAGCCTCCAAAGGATTGATCCCCAAACGATCCATCCCACGGTCCAAAGCATCAAATAAATTAGGGGATTGGTTATCCCGTATATTCTAATTTCCCATGTTAAAATGCAAATCAACAAAACCATGCCACTATGAACCATCCACAATTTACCCCAATTTTCAAGAACTCCCGCATGATGAGTTTCCCGGAAAAGCCTGCCTGCCATTTCCGTCAAACCACCAATTCCGGTTTTTCGTATGGATACAGGATTGCCCAAAAGCCATTCATTTAAGTCTGAAACCAGGATCTTCAAATTTTGATATCTTAAATTAGGCTCTTTTTGCAAAGCCTTCAAGCAGACCATCTCCAAGTCAGGATCCACCTGTCGGTTAAGGAGTCGCGGGGTAACCGGTTCCTGATCCAGAATCAAAAGCAGGGTTCCCATGGGTGTTGCCGCCCGAAATGGGGGTCTACCAGTTAGCATTTCATATAAAATAACTCCGAGTGAATAAATATCGCTATGAGGTCCAACTTCGCCAAAAAAACGGAAAGCCTGTTCTGGAGCCATATACGCAGGTGTCCCAAGAATTGCGCCTGTGTTTGTTATGGAGCTTTCGGGGCCGGAACCCGGGGAGGATGAATCGTTTCCAGCCTGATGGGACTTGGCCAAGCCAAAATCGGTAACAAGTGGTTTGCCAGTCTGATCCAGAAGTATGTTGGATGGCTTGAGATCACGGTGGACCACACCCATTTGGTGGGCATGCAGAATGGCACTTGCCACATCAAGGAGGATTTTCGCAGATTCACGGGGTTTAAGAGGTCCCCTTGTTAATCTTTGTGCCAATGTTTCCCCCTCTATTAGGGGCATGCAAAGGTAGGGTTGGCCATCATGTTGGCCTGCTTCAAAAAGCGGAACCAGATTCGGGTGAGATAACTTGGCTATTGCCATGGTTTCGCTTTGAAATCTTGCCAAATCTGAAGGATTGGATTCGGTTCCCTTTCGCATAACCTTCAGGGCAACTGTTCTCCCTAGTGAAAGGTGCCGGGCCTTATAAACGACTCCCATTCCGCCTTTTCCCACAATCGAAGTAAGTCGGTATTCGCCAAATATTCGGGGTAAGGGTTCGGTCGCGTGGTGGTTAAGTGTGGATGGTGTGGGAGAGGAGTTTTCCAGGCAAGCCCGAGTTATGGAAACTGTACCCAGTAATTCCCGAAGTTCCCCGGCAAATTCCATTTCCTCAGGGTTTAGATTTTCAAGGTCAAATCCTGATTTTTCATCCAAATTTTCAGAAAATTTCTCAAGAAGTTTCGCAAGGAGTTCATCTCGTGCTGGAGGGGGGGGAGTCATTCGAGGATATCTCCGGTGGATCCGGTAAGGCCAACCTTGAGTTTCCTAATAGCACGCAAATAGCGCATGGAGGCTGCTGCTTCAGAGATTTTGAGAAGTGCCGCAACTTCCTGGTTGGAAAGTTGATCCCTATGGCGAAGACGCAAAATCAACCTGTCCGCTTCTGGCATCGCATCGATCGATTCCTCAATTCTTGTTCGCATTTCAGATTGAATTGCGGCGGAAGCAGGTGTCATGGACCGGTCGACAAAGGGATCTCGTATTTCGCCCTCCGAATCATCCTTCGTTATGGATGAATGAATTGATTGCTCCCTGTCAAGGCTACGCCTTTTCGCCTGGCGATGGCGACGATGCGCTTCTATTATGTGATCCATGGCAATGTGTCTAAGCCACAGAGGAAAAGGCATTGTTGGTTTTTTGAGATATTCACCAAGCCGGCGATGTGCCTCAATCATAACATTTTGAACAATATCACTAGCGTCCTCTCTTGAGGAAATCGCGGGATCCAACCGTAGTCCAATCATTCTCCGGAGGGATTCTCTTTGGGAAAATAGAAGGGAATCGGGTTGGGGAATTTGAGGCAGAAATTCGTTATCTGGTGATTCCACCGTGATCTCGCTTATGTGGTCAAAAAGTATTTTAGGCGGGATGATGGGGGCTTGCGAAAAAATCTGGATTCACGATAAATAATAT
>CAWUOD010000223.1:0-5814 GCA_963923115.1 uncultured Singulisphaera sp. | reverse complement strand
CACAAGATAATCCATTACCAAAAAATGTGCCCAACCTGCAAAGGCCCCTGTAGGTTCCCCCAAAAAACCAGCGATCGGGCCAAGTTTTGGATTTGCCAATTCAGGTAAAATCTTTGGTAATCCGGGAATAATCAGGAAAACATAAGCCAGTACAGGAAAAAATATCGGCCAGGGATTCCGTGCCAGCCAACCAGCAATTTTCGATCCGGGCGACCATAACCAAATGATCCACCAAGGCATCATCCAAATATTTACGATCTCAAAAAATTGTTCCATTACTTTTTCGGGCCAGCTCTAGGCGCCCGTCCTGGCTGTTGTGTTTTCATTCAATTTTTCGAATGCCCCCATACGGCGAAATTTTGCGTATCTTTCATCCAATAGATCCTGGGTGGTTTTTGCCTGTAATTCGCGCATGGACCTCGCAAGATATGTTTTTAGGGTAGCAGCCATGCTTCGGGGATCACGATGGGCCCCGCCCAAGGGTTCGGGAAGCACATCATCGACAATCCCAAACTTCTCAAGGTGTTTTGAGGTAAATTTTAGAGCTTCCGCCGCCAGCGGTTTTGTTTGGTCATTTGCCACCTTCCATAGAATTCCGGCACATCCCTCCGGACTAATTACGGAGTAATAGGCATGTTCCAAAATGGCCACCTTGTCACCAATTCCAATTCCTAGTGCTCCACCCGAACCGCCTTCCCCAATTACCACACAAATCACAGGTGTGGTAAGTTGTGACATCTCCAAAAGGGCTGATGCAATCAACTGTGCGACACCACGCTCCTCGGATCCTATTCCCGGAAACGCCCCGGGGGTATCAATCAAACAAACAACCGGCAAATGGTATTTGGCAGCCAAACGCATGTTTTTGATTGCTTTGCGGTATCCCTCCGGGTGTGCGCAACCATACATGCATTCACGCCTTTCATTAAGCGTGTGCCCCTTTTGATGGCCTATCAAAAGAAATCTCTGATCATCCATCCGGGCAAATCCTGTTCTGATCGCCCGATCGTCGCCAAACGCCCTATCGCCGTGCAATTCCACAAAATCATCCAGCAACAATTTCACATAATCCATAGTTTGGGGACGGTCAGGGTGCCGTGACACCAGGACCGTTTCCCAAGCAGTCAACGAGCCGTATTTGTGTTTTTTGAGTTGGGCAAGTTCCTTCCGGATCTTTCGGATCTTATCAGAAGGTTCTGGCTGGCCATCCGATTCGTTTTCAAGCTTGAGAAGAAGGTCTTCAAGCTCGTAAATATCATTTTCGAATGGTAGCCTTGCTGTAACGGCCATATGCGCCTCGCCTGCCTTTTTATGTTGTTGCTGTTCTAAGATTTTTTTTCCGGTGCGTCGGATTCCATAATTTTCATGTTTTTCAGCCCCATCAAAACCTCATGGAAATCCTTGGGGCGCTCCTCTTTCTTCTTGGCGATCATTCGCAGCACAAAATCACCAAAAGGCTTGCTTATCCTTGGATTGAGCTGTTTTGGACTGATTGGCTTTTCCTTGAGATGTTTGGACAAAATCTCATTGGCAGTTGTACCGCGAAAAGGCGTCCGGCCGGTTGTCAACTCAAATGCCATGCATCCAAAACTGTATATATCCGCCCTTCCATCCAAAAATTCACATCGAATCTGTTCAGGCGACATGTAACTTCTCGTACCTTGTGGTTTGCCCTTTCCCGAAAATAATCTTGAAAAAAAACTGGGCTGCTGATAGGCGAGCGCAAAATCAATAATTTTGACCTCACCTGAAGCATTCACCAAAATGTTATCTGGTTTAAGGTCGCGATGAACATAACCTTGCGCATTCATGAAAGCCATGCCAGTGGCCGTTTGCTTCAAGACATCAAGAGTTTTTTCCTCGAAAAACTGGGCGTCTTTTCTTTGAAGTCTTAATCGAACACTTCCAGCCGGAAAAAATTCCATCACAAAGTATGGGTTATCTTTTCGTCGGTTGAGTTTGAATATGCGGATGACATTTGGGTGGGCCAATTTGAGTCCCACTTCCGCTTCATGCACCAGGAAGTTGTAGTTATCCGTATCCCCAAGCCGTTCAGGCAACAGTAATTTCATGGCGAGGTGACGATTACTTCCGATCTCCACGACCTCCCAAACTTGGGATGCCTGGCCGGTGGCCATGTGCTTTACAAGTTTGTAGTCGTCAATGATTTCGTCCGACATCGTTTGGGCACCTAAAACCTGACTTGGGCATATTGCCATGGCCAAGGCTGTAAAAGCAACGCTATATCCTAACCGTAAAAACTTAGAAAGAATCCTCCTACGACCAATACTCCTCGAAATGAATATTGCCGGCGTCATGGTGGCCTTTATCCGCCTTGAACCCTCTCTTCTCGAGGATTTCAATTACGCCTTCGGTTTTCGGATAAGAGTATTCTCCAGTTTCCCGGTTTTTCTCCGGAACTCCAATCATGGATGGGTTACCGCAGAGAAACACATGGGTCTTTGAAGGATCCAAAGGTGAGCCATTGGCCTTGTCAAGATCGCCATCCTTGATCAGGTCCTGAATGTATCGCTTACGGCCTTTTGCATCCAAATCCCGGGTGGTCAACGGGAAATAATGGTAATTCGGAAGCTTTTGGGCCAAGGATTGGTGAAGGTCCAGAAAACCCAGATCTTTTTTGCTACGAACACAACATGCCGCAATTATCTGGCCCTTGTGGCCTGAATGGAGAAGTTGTTGGAGCATGTAATTGTGGGGTGCCTCGCCGGTACCGGTTGACAGGAAAATCACGGTGTCGTCCGGGGATACCCTGTCCAAATTGTAGGCTCCGGTGATTTTGTCACCCATGAAGAGTCGATCGCCTTCACGGAGCATGAAAAGCCTCGGGGTAAGCGAGGGAGCCTTGCCCGTGTTGGTTTCCCGAACAAGCACGATGTAAAATTCCAGCCAATCCTTATGCTGGGGCTCCCCCACAACGCCCTTATCGTTCAGAATGGAGCTGCTTATGGAATAAGACCGGCGAGCCAATTTGACCTCGTCCGCTTCGGCCAATGTTTCATCCTGTGTACCAGGAAGTCGAGGCTCCCAGTTTCCCAATCCCAATAGAGTGTATTGGCCGGGCTTGTGCTCACGGAGAGGCTGGTCGGGCTTGACTCTAAGCACCATAAGATCGGAATGCAACTTGGTAAGTTGATGAACCGTTGCGTTATACCGTTGATTGCGAAGGTCTGATACCTGATCTGGTGTTATGCTCATCTCGTCCATCCCTTTGGGAGGCATATGGGGCAATTCGTAAGGACCAGCAAAACGCCTCCGCACAGACCTTACGACCCTATCTTTTTAGCGCGAAAGGGGTTTTTGTCGAGGCTACATACCCCTTTCAGCCTTTACAAAAAAAGGTACTCCCAATCCCTTTTTTTCATTTTCCGGAAAAATCAAATACCACAAAGGACCGGGTAATTTCCCCAGGTGGTTGTTTTTGGAAATATTCTCTAAGAACCCGATATTCCACCGGTAGCGGAGGCCCATAAAGCACTGTCGCACTAACCGCAACAGTTTTTCCCTTTAGCCAAACCCTGAGTGACTCCTCATCGACAATTTTTTGGTCGGAAGGGACCAATCGCTTCAATGGGTCATGGTTAACTCGAGGGTCGGCTCCCCAGTACGCTACCCAAATTGGTTTCCTTGGATGATTCCAGGCGTTTGAAACCTCCACAAGATCCAAAAGGCCTTGCCCCCAATCATAATTGGAATCACTCACCAGATTTTGTGGCCCCCCTTCCCTTGCCCAAAAATCATTTATGTAACGGATTCCATCAGGGAATTGCCTGGCCATTGTAAAACCACCACCACCCAAAAGAATTAGTGTGGCCAGGGACGGGGCAATCCATCTTGAACCGGAACTCTTCCACCAATCATGGAGAGTAATCCCCAACATGACCATGAGCATGACAACCAATGGGAATATCAGACGCAATCCTATTTGAACCCTGCAGTTAATACTAAATGCCAATAAAATTGCACAGGCAATCAACCCTGGAAGCCAGGGATTAGCCTTTTGCCTCCAAATCACAAATGGCAGGAGGAAGAAAAACCAGGTTGGCAGCTTGATAAGCAATAGAACGGGAAAATGATACCAAACTGCCGTTTCCCGATCGATTCCCAACAAGTAGCTGGGATGCCCCCTGAGGTTGTGTTTGATTTGTTGGGCAAATCCTTCACCCGCATTGGTAAAAATCCGAAGGTTTTCGGAGATCCAAACCATAATTTCCCGGAGGGCCCCCTCATTCAGGCTTTTGGCCCATGAAACAAATGTGGTTTCCTGTTTAAAATCCGAACCACAAAGCAAAAATGTCAGGAAAAGCGCCGTAAGTCCCATCCTGATCCATCCGGCAAAAATACTTCGGAACTGGGACCAAAAAACACCCTTATCCGAAGCTTCCCGCCAAAAAATAGCAAGCCTGGGAACTTCCGCGGAAAAAATCAAAATCGGAACAAAGGCCAAAGCGGATGCCTTGGCAAAAAGCGAAAAAGACCACCAGCAAACCGTTTCCCACCAATTCCAACTACCAGGTGTATTTTGATATTTTAGATATCCAACAAGGGTAGCTATCATACAGCCAGTGACAGCAATATCGGTTGTGGCCAGGGCCGCATGGCCCATAAGGTTGGGCTCAACAGCGACTGCCGCAAGCGCAAAAAATCCACACCAAGGCCCCCTCACAATACACCCGAGCCTGAAACACTGAAACAATAAATTCCACCAAAAAACCAAAGCAGTTGTCCTCGCGACCCCCAACATCCAGCCAAAGTCATTTTCCCAATCCAACTGCTTCCCTGAAAAATGGCACCAAAGGTAAAGTGGAAGAGTTTCCAAATCAACGGGAAGAGGCATTGTCCCCAAGCGCATTAGCGGCTTGTGGGTATGATTATTCCAGCAATCCAAACCACATTTCAGATAAACAGGTTCATCAAAAGTAGCACTAAGGCGAAAAGAGGATCCGGCTATCCAAAAGCTAGTTGTTATCCCCATTAGAAACGAGAAAACAAATGGCAAATAAGATTTGTACACGAACCCCTCCATGGGTTCCTGATAGGGGCATCAAGCCCATTCATTTAAGGGGCACAATATTCAATACGACAGGCGGCTTGACCGAGTCAAACGCAGTTTTCCCGGAAGTTCGCCGAGGGGGCACGACCCCGGTGATGCGAATTGCGTTTGCGGAAGAAATGGTTGCGAAAGCAGCCTTTGGGGATTTGGTCCTGGACGATTTTGGGAAACCATCACTTTCAACCGGTTTTCTAAAATTGCCGCTAACATTTGCGTTTCGATGTAAAGTGCCTAATAATTCCTCCCCTTCCCTGATGCTCAAATTGCACACAATGACTTCGTCAAAAACGCTTATCGGCTGGTTCGGTGAGTTTTTGTTTAATCCGGTTTTGCATGTCCCTTGAATGACCCGACAAATATTTCCGGAATCGAGGCCATGAACAACGATATTTACCGGGCCAACCGAAACATTTCGCTTGATTTTGTCCGCAACCACAGGGTCAAGAAAAGCCCCACAACCTTCGGCTTTCAAAGTTTCCATTAACCGTTTTATTGCCTCATTTTCCTGAAAAGTTGGCAAATCAAGGCGAACAATTCCTTTTAATTCCCAGTCCTCGAGAACATTTTGATCCAAAGCTTTTGCTTTTAAGATACTTGGAAGAACCAAATCTATTCTTTTTAAAAAGTGGGATGGACCACTTGGAGATGCCAGGATTTCAGACTGGTTCATTTCATTTTCAACTTCGCCTAAGGGAACAGTTGTCTTGGCGGAGTCTGATTTTTTTCCCTGCAAAGAGAGAACG
>CAWUOD010000222.1:0-5843 GCA_963923115.1 uncultured Singulisphaera sp. | reverse complement strand
TTTGTCCTCGGCGCGAAGGCCGCCCAACGCCAATGAAATAACTAATCCTGAAATCCATAGCCTTTTCATGACCGACCTCCTTGTCGTTTCCTGAAACCTGGTATCTGTCAACCCATTCCCAAAACCATTTCCCTGATTTGCGCCACAGTCTCTGTCCGAGCTGTCTTTTCCCCGGGGGATTTCCCTGTCGCCTCTCAAAGCCGACTAGGGCTTTACCATGTGGTGGATGAGGGCCGGGGGGAAATTTGCAAGTATCAGGCGGGTGGAGGCGCCCATTCGCTTGCGAATCTCCCCTGTGAGGCTGCCAATCCCCTTGAGTCTTTGACGCGTATGCGATCCCACAAAGGGAGATTTAAGGGTCCGGATGGCCCAATATTCGAAGTAGGAAAGGCGGCCGCCCGGTTTGAGCAGGCCCTCCATCGCGACGAACATTTTTCGCACCAGGTCCGGATCAAAATTGTTGAAGGGTAGTCCGCATATGATCGCGTCATAATCCCCGCTTTGCGGGAGGGTGAGCAGGTCTGCTTCGATCACCCGGATTTGGTCGCGCGCGGCTTCAAACACCGGGTCCGAAGCGACCAATTGGCGCATGGTTTGGGCGAAGGCAGGGTTGATCTCGACGGCATCCAGCGTGTCGCCTGGAATCATCCGCCTGGCGATCATGCGTGTGACGGGACCAGTACCCGGACCAGCCTCAAGAATTCTCAGGGGTTTACGGTCGGCGATGGCGAGGTGTTTGGTCACTTCACGGGCAAGGGCCATGCCACTGGGCAAGACCGCCCCTGTGGTGTGGAAATTGCGTCTGGATTCTCCCAGAAATGTCCTGATCCGGCCGGAAATCACCATCAAAACCTCCCGTGCGGGGGGCCTTGTCCATTCGGCCAACTGGATAATTCATCCTGCCGGATAGGTCCGCCCGCGCCAGGATGCCTGTTTGCCGCGAATGCTCCGAAGTCTGGCACCCCATTGCAAGCAAATGAGCGCCAAAACCCCAAAAGGATGCAAAACCACGGACCAACCATCCTGGGCAAACCTGCCCATACCCAGCAGTCGGGTCAGAAACAAGATCAAAGTACCCAGCCCGCCCACAATGGTGATTGGGACGCTTTGGGCACAAATTCCAACCAATAGAACACCAACGGGGAGAACCTGTCCCCCCAGAAGCAGGATGGAAGCGGGCAGGAGAATTCCTTTCCGGGCCAAACCTTCGGTGGCATTTTTCATCAGGCCCAGACGCACCTCGCGGCCTGTCGTGTACATCCGGCATCGGGCCAATGGCGTCGCATCCGCCAGGTCGGTGGCAAAATTCGCCATACGGAATGCCCTGGGCAGGCGGATTCCATCATGAAGGGTCTCCTTGATCGCCTCGTGGCCACCCATGGTGAAATAGGCCTCCCGGTTGGCCACGAAAAACTGCCCACACCCCGCCGCAAATGCCGGAGATCGGCTTTGGCGCATCCTGGCGATGGGCAAAAAACCAAGCAACACAAAAGGGATCAGCGGAATCAGGGCCTTTTCCCAAAGCCCAAGTGTGATTTGTCGGGGAACCCCACTCACCAGCGCGGCGCCTGACGATTCCAGAAAGCCCGCCATCCGGGCGAGACCCTCGGGTTCCAAACGCACATCCGCATCCAGAAACACAAGGGTGCCATATTGGGCATGTTGGGCCAATTGCCAACAGGCGTGTTGCTTGCCGCACCAACCAGTCGGGAGTTCCTTGCCGGGGATTCGCCGCACCCTTTTATCCGAGGCGCCGACGGTGTCCACGATCAGGGCGGTTTTGTCTGTGGAGTGATCGTCCAAAATCAGAAGTTCGAATTCGAGTCCATTCGAATCGGGTCCCTTTGATTGCAGGACGGCGGCGATCGCATCCCCGATCGCGGACTCCTCGTTTCGGGCGGGGATGAGGACGCTTATCGGGCCGGGTCTTTTCGCCGGCAACATGGGCACGCGGTAAAGCGAAAGGTTTCGCCAAAACAAAAGACAGGGAATGAGCGCCAACAAAACCCCCGCGATCCCAAGGGGTATCATGATCCATTCCAGAGTGCTCATTTACCTTTTTCCAAATCGGCGCTTTTCGTGCCAACGAGGTGGCGGGGATCAAAGGGCTTGCCGGTGAAAAAACTGGCCATTCGCCTGATTCGGTCGAACATTCCCCCCACCCTCGATTTTCCCTGGAGAATGGTGACAAATCTGGCGGGATCGCGGGTCATCGCGTCCCTGGCCAGGTCATCCATCGTCCGTTCGAGGATTCTCGCGACCCGCCAGTTCCAGGCTTTGGGGGTGAAGGGTTTGGGATCTTCCCTGTTTGTGATTGGATTGGTGTTGGCGACACTTTCGCCCCAATCCCTGTCGGCTCCGGGTTTGTCCCGGGAAAGGGGAACGGGCTCGCCAAAGCGCAATAGCGCCTCGGGGAAGGCCTCTCCCCAAAAGGGAAACTCCATGGCCATGGGCCATAATGTTCCCTGGTCCAGATTGGCCAGCAGGTGTCCGGTTCCCGGGCGGACGGAGACGGGTCGGATGCGTGGATCGGTGAATTCGCCCTGGACGGTGATCCAAAGGGCATTATTGGGATCCTTTAAAATGGCTTTGGAGGCGCGCGTGAAGGACTTCGCCCCCTGTATGGTGTTTTGCTCCACACCAAAAAGGCCAAGACGGCCAAAGAAAGCGTATTTGTCCAGCGCTTTTTGGTCGATCGGGGCAAAACCCCTCATCGCCGGGAAAAACCGCGAGGAGATCAGGCCCACCAGGGGATCCCACCACGAAGGATGGTTGAGAACGATCACATGGGGTCCGGGAAGCGATGCGTCCGGGGCGGTTCCCGACAGCCTCACGGCGTCAAAGGCTCCGGGAAGGTAATAAGTTGCGCAGTACCAGCAGAACCAGTCAAAAAGCCATTGCGACCGCCGGGCAATGGGCGCATCCGGAGCCGTTGCATCGAAGGCCATGAACGGTGCCGCCTTTGTTTGGGTCTAGACGAATTGGGTTTGGGCGGGTTTGGCCACCACGCCACCACGGGCGTCGGTGTCAAGCACATCGGCCGCGATCCATCCTGACATCAGTGCCATCGGCATTCCCGGTCCGGGATGGGCCGAACCGCCCGCGAGATACAGGCCCGGGATGTCCTGGCTGCGATTGGCGGGCTTGAAGGCGCCGGCGTATTTGCCGTGGCTGGCAAGACCATAAATGGCACCATCAAGCACCCGATACCGATCGTGTATGTCCTGCGGGGTGAGGAACGACTCGAACCGGATGTGGGATTCGAGGTCGGTCATCCCCGCCGTTGAAGCCAGCTTCTCCAGGATCACGCGGCGATAGTCGGGCAGCATTTTCGACCAATCCTGTCCGGGACGCAGGTAGGGCGTGTGGACGAGAATATAAAGCGCCTCGCCGCCTTGAGGCGCGACAGCGGGTTCGGTGATCGCCGGGGCGCAGACATAACATGTCGGGTCGGGGGCGGGGATTCCCTTGTGGTAGATCGCCTCGAACTCCTCCTCGGGGTTGTGCGAAAACACAAAGTTGTGGTGCACAAGCTGTTCATACCGCTTGTCGAGGCCCAAATAGAGGACAACACCCGAGCAGGCGGCTTCGTATTTGCGCCTTTTTTCGAAGCGAAGACTGGCTTTGCTACCGGAAAGAAGTTCGCGATGTGTGCGAACCGTGTCCGAGTTGGAGACCACCGCGGCCAGATCGATCCTTTCGCCCGAATCGGTTTCGACGCCTATGGCTTTTTCGGAGGTGTCGGTGAGGATGCGCCTGATCCCGCAACCGGGCCTTAGGTCGACGCCCAATTCCGTCGCGAGTTTGGCCAAAGCGACCGGAACGGCGCGCGTGCCGCCCATCGGATACCAGATGCCCTCGTTGGTTTGCATATGGGCGATGCCGCAAAGGACGGCGGGAGAGAGTTCGGGGCTTGATCCCACATATTGGGTAAAATGGTCAAGCATCTGGGCGACCTTGTGATCGGGCACATGGCTCCGCACACAGGATGCCACACTTTTTCCCATGCCGATGTTGAGGATGTCCGTAATAAGGCCGGGGCTTAGAAGGCTGTTGGCCTTGAACATATCCCATATCGAGCCGACGCTTCGGTAGAAAAAGTATTTTTGGGAGATGTCATTGAGTTTGGCCGAGTATTCGAGGAAGCGGCGGTACCCGTCCGAGGAGCCCGGTGAGAACTTGTCGAGTTCGGCGTACATTTCCGAAGGCTTTTGGCGTAAATCGAGGGTCGTGCCATCATCATAAAAACAGCGCCATTGTGGATCGAGAAGCACCATGTCGAGGTATTGGTCGAGATTTTTGCCGGCTTCGGCGAAGATTCTGCGGAGAACCGAGGGGAGGGTGACAATGGTGGGTCCCATGTCGAAGCGAAAACCGTCGGCCTCGAGGACCGCGGCTTTGCCACCCAACCATGGGCTTTTCTCGAAAAGGACGACCTTGTGGCCCCGTGCAGCGAGAACGCATGCCGAGGCGAGTCCCCCCAGGCCGCCACCAACAACGCCAATCGGTTTGGAAGAATTCTGGGTCATGGATCTGGAAACCTCGTCCTTGTGTTTCGATCGTGGGCCATTCGGGTTATTTTAGAAATATCGAGACCGATGTCCGAAATCTGTGTCATTTCGGACATCGGGATTTTGGGGTCAAATTCCCGATGTGGCCATTTTCCTGTTGGAGGGTTTGGTGGAACCATTATCTTTTTGCCCGGCAAAGGAAAGGTCCTCGGCCGGCCCGGGCGCGCGGCAATGGTCCCAGGGAAGCCCGAGGTCCTGCAAAAGAAGTCGGGAGCTGATCCGGGCGGATTCGTAAATGACGGGGAGGCCACTTCCGGGGTGGGTTCCACCTCCGGTGAGATAGACACCTTCGACGCTGGCAAACCTGTTTTGCGGCCTAAGGTGGAGCATCTGGCCAAGGTTGTGCGCCATGCTAAAGGTGGCACCCTTGTGAATGCTGTATTGGTGCTCCCAATCGTTGGGAGTGACCATTCGTTCGTAACGAATCGAACCTTCCAGATTGATACCACACACCTTTTTGATTTGCGCCAGGGTTCGCGCCCGAAATGATGCGGTTTCCTTTGCCCAGTCTATATTTTTGTGCTGATGGGAAACCGGCACAAGGACATAGAGCGAGCTGTGGCCGGGCGGTGCCATAGAGGGATCGGTCACACAGGGATTGTGAATATAAAACGAAGGATCCTCGGTCAGGACATGGTCGTTTTCGATGTCTTTGAGGTTTCGCTGATAGTCTTTGGACATGAAAATCGTGTGATGGGCCAGATCGGGCAACTCCCGATCGACCCCCAAATACATCATGAATGTCGAACAGGAGAATTTGCTTTTTTCGATCTTCGAGTCTGTCCAGCGGCCCCTTTTTTCGTTGGGGATCAGTTGGGGGACCACCTTGCTGAAGTCGCCGTTGACAACCACGGCATCCGCGCTGATTTCCTTGCCGTCGACGACGACGCCTTTGGCTTTTTTTCCGGAGAATTCGATCCGCTCGACAGACTGATTAAGTTGGATATTCACTCCCATCTCTTTGGCGACACGGGCCATGGCTTGGCTGACCGCGCCACAGCCACCCATCGGGTGCCACACACCATGTTCATATTCGAGAAAACTGAGAATGGAAAAAAGGCTTGGGCACTGGAATGGGGACATTCCCAGATATTTGGACTGAAAGGAGAAGGCAAGTCGTATGCGGGGGTCGGTGAAATACCGCGACAGTTCCTGATCCAGGGAAAGCCAGGGCCTCAGGGTTGGGAATAGCCGAATCACAGGCCAACGAAGGATGTCCTTCAACCCATGAAAAGGTTCCTCAAGACAGAACTTGAACTGTTTGAGCTTGTC
>CAWUOD010000221.1:0-5856 GCA_963923115.1 uncultured Singulisphaera sp. | reverse complement strand
CAAAGCCCTGAATGATGCCGGCACTCAGGCAACAAGCTACCCTGCTGAGGGCAAAAATCACACAACTATTAACAATGATCTTGGTTCCGAGGGTGATAAACCGACCCAAGAGTTGTTTAAGTTTTTAGGCAAATGATTTTATAAGGCCAATGACGATTCTGAATTATGGATGTAGTAATTTGGCCAGAAAAATTATTCAAAACGGGCACAAGTTATTAGGAATCCAACTAAAACCCTTCTTTTCTCGTAGCTCCGGTTCAAAGTCTCACTTTATTTTCGCAAATTACCTATTTTTCCTATAGTTCCCATTAAAACAAGGTGGTATTTTATTTTATACGCAACTGCGTAGATTGATGGCTTTATTTAAGGAAGCTTTTGCCATGAATTTTAGGAAAAAGAAGAACAATTATTTCAGGCCTTCGTTATTTCAATTTGAAGACAGGCTCACCCCCACGAGTAATCCCCTGGGTTATGTGCAACCCAATTTAATTACTGCTAATCCAACTTCCAGGGTTTTGGACATAACTTACGATGCTCATGTTTCAACACAATCGTTGGAAACTTTGACTTCATCCGCAGTCCCTACCACCGGTTTTTTAACCTATCAATGGACTATCAACGACGGTTTAAACAGCGTCTATAATTCAACTACCGCAGCATATGAACCTTCCGTGATTACAACCGGGGATACCTACCCGGCCCCAACTCTGAAAGTCAATCGTGGTGATACCCTGAGAATTACGCTGTTGAATGATCTTGAAGGTGCGGCATTTGAAAGTTTGCAAATTCCCGCCACTCCAATTTATGTTGATGGTGTATTGGTTCAACCGCCAAATTTAACGGAAATGCCACTCAATAATCACACTCATGGTCTTCATGTTTCGCCCAATGGAAGCTCTGATAATGTTCTTATGACCATGCCAGCGGGTCAGGGGTTTGTTTACGAGTATACAATTCCTGAAACCCAGCCGGATGGCCTTTATTGGATTCATCCCCATAACCATATGTATTCCACCGAGCAGGTTGCGCGTGGTTTATCCAGCATGCTGATCGTTGGTCAACCTGACAGTAGTATTGTCCAAATAGCCAGTCTTCGCGAAAGGACCATGGCGTTGCAGGGCCAGAATGTGATCCCTGCTGCAGGTAGTACTCCCCAGGCAATTAATGGAGGTACCGGAAACCAACTTACCATCAATGGTCTGGTGAATCCAACCTTCACGGCCCAACCTGGACAAACCGAAGTTTGGAATATTGCCAATATGACATCCGGGCTTACCATCCAATTAAGCCTAAAAAACACGACTACCAATCAGTTTCAGGACATTGTTGTAGTTGCGCAAGATGGAATCAATTATTCCGCACCGGTGACCCTCACCGCGGCACAACAAGCCGCTGGCACACCGCTTACTTTGGGAACGGGTGGTCGCTATTCCATTTTGGTGAATGCCCCTGCCGTGGCTGGGCAAAGTGTAAGGCTGCAGATGAATTCCCCAAATAACACAGGCATCAACAATAACTTTAATATAACGATGACAGCTTCAGGTACACCTGTTAGCTCGCTACCAATCCCTCAGACATTAACGACAACCGGCTACACAGCCTACACGGATTTATCTACCGCAACTGTCGCAGAAAATCGTACGGTGACATTCACCATCGATCCCAATCCCGCAGGTAATGGCGGAAATTCGCAGTTTCAAATCAATGGTGAAGTGTTCCCCAATCCTCAAATATCCCAACCAAGGCTTAATACTGTTGAGGAATGGACACTGATCAACAATTCCAAGGTTCCCCACCCGTTCCACTACCACGTGAATGATCTTCAGGTCATGTCTGTTTTCGTACCTAGTAACACTAAAAACAGCGGAATGTCAACAGTCACCACCCGACAGCCCTGGTATCAGGATGTAATCCTTGTCCCGGCAGCACAGGTGGATTCAAACGGGAATGTAATCGCTCCGGGTAGAGTGGTGATCCGCATGAAGAACCTTGATTTCACTGGTTCTTTCGTCTATCACTGCCATATTCTTGCCCATGAGGATCGAGGCATGATGAGCTTGAACACCGTGCAACCACAAACGCCGATCTATGCAACCGGAGCGGGCGCAGGCGGTGGTCCGGCAGTTAATATTTACAGCGGCATCGATAACAGCTTGCTTTCAAGCTTCTTTGCCTTTGAGGAAAACTTTACCGGTGGCGTTCAAACTGCGGTTGCCGATGTTAATAACGATGGCATCTCGGATGTGATCGTGGGTGCAGGCCCGGGTGGCGGTCCTAGGGTGCAAGTATTCAATGGCGCCACCAATTTCACCACCACGCTTTTTGACTTCTTCGCTTTTAGCACCGCTTTTACCGGCGGAGTGGACGTAGCAGGGGGCGATTTCAATGCGGATGGCTTTGCTGATATCGTGGTTGGCGCCGGCGCTGGCGGTGGACCACAAGTCAACATCTTTGATGGTCAGACTGGTAATGTTCTAACCCAATTCTTTGCATATGATCCTTCCTTCAGGGGAGGGGTCTCCGTTGCCGTGGGTGATGTGGATGGCTCTTCCTTTAATTCGGTTGTCACCGGTGCGGGCGCAGGTGGAGGTCCTCATGTTAAGACTTTTAGAAATTCAAGATTTTTCATGATTGGCGACACCCCGATACTGCCTGGCAACCAATCCATTTCCATGAACCAAACAAGCGGGTTCATGGCATATGAACTCGCCTATACCGGGGGGGTTCAGGTTGCCGTAGGCCTTAATTCGGGTACTCCTTATGGAGGGTTCTACCGGATTCTTACCGGTACCCTTACCGCAGGTCCGGAAGTCACCATCTGGCAAGCCTTGGAAAGTGAAAACATGACGATGGACACTCCGGATGTGGTTTTTGAGAAGGTTTCTGACTTCTTCGCATTTGATACGACTCAGACCACGGGTGTAAGGGTGGGATCGGTTGCTGTAAGCAACGGTTCCGATTTTCTTGCAGCCAGTGGTTCAGGAACTTCCACGATTGTAAGGCGCTATTCCCTTCTGCCAGGTGCAGCGCAGCCAACCTTGGAAGAAGAATTTTATCCTTATTCATCGCAGTTTAGTGGTGGTGCCAATCTTGGTGGCACTTACTAACCGGGCATATTTCGGTATCCGTTTAACTAAATAGGCCCCTGAATAGATTGCTGTTCAGGGGCCTTCTATGTTAGGTGCTTAAGCCATTTCTGCAGATGTGTTTTAATAAATCAATTTCGATAAAGCCTAGATTTGTTATTTTGAAAGTATTGGCTCGTATTGGAAGGCCGATATTTCGGGAAATCCTTAGGCCGGCAGATATGTTGTTGGTGCATGGTTGGTTACTGCAAAATATTCTGTTAAGCAAATGGGTTTGAAGGATTAAACCGATTTATCCGACTAGGCAGGAAAACATTTGGCCGAAAATTCACGACTCGATTTAAAATGGATTAGCACTTTTATGTAGAATCGGTTTGTAAGCATACTCTAAAAAGTGGCCTGTTTATTAGAAAGTTGG
Source organism: uncultured Singulisphaera sp. (assembly GCA_963923115.1). GTDB lineage: Bacteria > Planctomycetota > Planctomycetia > Gemmatales > Gemmataceae > SYLG01. The sequence continues at coordinate 2,352 of CAWUOD010000221.1, read as the reverse complement.
CAAAGGTTTCCAATTTCTGATCGAGGCAAGGGTAATCAGTCTAGCTTGGGCATTAAAATGGTAATGAGCAATTAAATGAATGGATGAAATACTTATAAAGAGACACTTATGGAAACATCAAACCAGAATATCCCAACTGCGAAGATAAGTTGGCTTCAATTATTTATTCTGACCCCACTAGCCCGGCTAAGATTTATTTTCATCCTTGGAGTTATCGGGCTGGCGCTTGCCAAATGGGACACACTGGTTGCAATCAGCAAAAGGGTGATGTGGAGTCAGGGAGCGGTTCAAATAGCAGGGGATGATTACGAATATTTCTGTCCGATGCACCCATCGTTCAATTCGGACAAGAAGAATGAAAAATGCCCGATCTGCTTCATGGGATTAAGCAAGCGGAAAAAAGGGGTTTCGATGGGTGATGTGCTGCAACCGGGCATTGTCAGCCGGGTGCAGTTGTCGCCATATAGGATCGCCCTGGCGGGTGTTAGGACTCATAAAGTGGAGTTTTCCAAGCTTGTCAAGGAAATCAATACGGTTGGTACAGTTGAGTTTGATGAACGGGAATTAAAGCATGTGGCATCTCGGGTTAAGGGGCGGATAGAAAAACTGGTTGTGAACCAGACCGGCCAGATGGTCCACATGGGGGATGAACTTGCGGTGTTGTTCAGTCCGGAAATGATCGTGACGGTTCAAAATCTGCTGGATGCCCGCAGGTCGAACAACAGCATCATGGAAAAAAATGCCCGTCAACGACTTGAATTGTGGGGGGTTGGTCCGGGTGAAATCGACAAGATAATTCGCGATGGGGTTCCCGTGCAACGGATACCAATTCGATCTCCGATAGATGGTCATGTGCTTAAAAAATATGCGAAGGAAGGCCAGTATGTCGAGGAGGGTGGTCCTTTATATGATGTGGCAAACCTTGACCGAATCTGGGTTCTTGCCCAATTGTACGAGGATGACCTTGGTTTTTTCACCCCGGTGAACCACAAGGTTGGAAAAGAAAGCGCCAACGCTGATGATTGGCGGGTCATAGCATCCAGCCGGGCCTATCCCGGTGAAAAATTCGAGGGGGTGTTATCCTTCATCTATCCCCATGTTGACCAGGAAAGCCGCACCCTTTCCGTCAGATTTGAAATGGCCAATCCAGGAAATCGGCTCAGGCCGGGCATGGCGGCCAAGGTCCAATTTCAAACCAATGCTTTCAAACTTGCCAATATTAAAAGGTCGGATGGGAAATCATTATTTCCATTTCAGGTCAAAGAAGAAAAGATTTTATGTGTGCCCGAGGAAAGTGTCATAAACACTGGAGAATCCCAGATAGTTTATAAACTTGATTTGCCCGGGGTTTATCTTGGTGTCAGGGTTCAGTTGGGGCCCAAGCTTAGCCTTGCGGATGGACAACCGATGTTCCCCGTTTATTCCGGAATTAAAGAGGGTGATGAAATTGTCACCCAAGGCTCATTTTTGATCGATGCTGAAACGCGGTTGAACCCTGCGCTGGGTTCGGTTTATTTTGGGGGCGGCTCCAGCAAGTCTGCTATCAGGCCGACCACCCCTAACGACGAGGAAGTGACCATAGCTGCAAATTTATCGAAATTATCCATAGCTGATAAAAATATTGCGTTGGAACAGTTGTTATGCGTCAGTCAGGAAAATTCCAGACTCGGGTCGATGGGCTTGCCCATCAAATTTACCGTTGATGGCCAAACCGCCTTTGTCTGCTGTGAAGGGTGCTTGGATGAGGCGAAATCCAACCCGGCAAAAACCTTGCAACGCCTAAGGCAGTTGAAATCAAAAACCCCGCCGACCAAGGCCAAGACAGGGGAATCGCCGTGATTGGAAAATGGATTGAGTTTTCAATTCGAAATCCATTTTTAATGATATTAATCTCCATGCTGCTTTCGTGCTGGGGAATATACGCTACCGTAAACACACCCATAGATGCGATTCCCGACCTTGGTGAAAACCAGGTGATAGTGTTTGCAGACTGGCCAGGCCGCAGCCCAAGGGAGATCGAGGACCAGGTAACCTATCCACTTTCGAGAAAACTTCAGGGGTTGGCGGGAGTCAGGACCCTTCGGTCCTCGTCGGAATTTAATTTCTCGATGATCACGGTGATCTTTGATGACAAGGTCAATTTTTACTTTGCCCGACAAAGGGTGCTGGAACGCCTTTCGGAAAATTCCGATAAGTTGCCGCCCGGTGTTACCCCATACCTTGCCCCCGATGCCACAGCGTTGGGGCAGATTTATTGGTACACATTGGAACCATCAATGGGAGCCAGCTTTGATTCCGCAAAGTTATGGGGACTAAATAAATTTTTGGTCTGTCTCTTATACACATCTCCGA
>CAWUOD010000220.1:0-5901 GCA_963923115.1 uncultured Singulisphaera sp. | reverse complement strand
ACTTTTGTCGGATCCCCCTGGAGGAGCACCCATGTGAATTTCAGGGGTTTCCCGTTGGGATCCTTTGTGGTTCCCGCACTCACGGACATTCTTCGGGTTTTTTGAAGGCCTAAAAACAGGCGGGCGATAACCGATGGTGTATTTCCCAACTGCTCATCGGGGAGGTGGCTGAAAAAATCCAGGTCTCTCACCGGTCGGTCTTCGGAGACGACCTTGAGTGTGACAAGCGGCGGGATTTCATCGATTTTTAGTTCATGGGCGGCTTTCACCATCGCGAGGGTGTCAACCCAGGCCCCATCAAAAACGGGTGGATGAGCTTTTCCGGTCAGGTATTCAGCCGGGGATTTCAGGTGTTTGTTGGATTGCCGAAAAATCTGCTGTATGGTTGGCATCAAAAGCCCGGTATCAACCAATTTCTTTTTGACCTCGGGCCTGAATGCGGCAAGGACCAGAGGAATCGCCTGCATGAAGGGTTGATCGGTGTAGGATGACCCTTGGGAGATAAGAAGGTATGGTGTGTTGGTTGGGTAAAGGTCGCCATACCCGTCGTTTGTTCCGTTGCGGCCCGGATCATAGTCTTTGTGTTCGGGATAAATGTAAAGATTGTTTTTTGTGTATTGCTCATGGAGAAAATCAAGTGTTTTGGGCGCGTCATAAAAAAAACGGGGATTGCTACCGCCTTTGGTAGGTGGAGCCGATGTGGACGAATTTCCCAAGGTGACAAATGGGCGAACGACGCGCGCGGCGGCCCAGTTGGCCCGTGCTTTTAATTCCTCGGGAGTATAAACGAAAACCTTGAGTTGGGGATAGGGTTTGGTGTCGAGGAGTGAGTGGGCTTCATCCCGGTTGTCGTACCAGTCCCCCACATTTCCCGCGGCGGTTTTTTCTTTCCACCAGCCACGAAGAAGATCGCCCGCCGGACCGGGAACCGTGGTGATGGGAATGTCGACAGGATTAGGGGAATTTATGGCTTGTTCTTTGGAATTGTTTATGTTTGGTGGGGTGATTTTTTGCCTGGGAGTGCCGGGGGGCGGGTTTTGCGCTGCGAATCCAAAACCGGAAATCAGGGTGGAAAGAAATAAAAGGGGGATGCTTCGCATGATCTGGTTCCGCAAGGACTTTTTGTATTTTTAGTCCAAAAACGGAATCCACCCAATCATCCCTTTTCCAAGGTAATTTCTTTTCCCCCCGGAATCATTGGCAATTGGATTTCCTTCGCCGGTTCGATTTATCGGTTTCGGTCTTTTAGGTTAATCCATGACATGACTGGAGTAAAAACATGAATCCGTTTCGCCGTTTTTTTTTATCCTTCTTTTTGACCGGGGTTCCGGGAATCGTTTCGGCAAGGTATACGGGAGCGGATGATCCGGACGCCCGGGGGCAAACCGCAAACCAATCGGCCAGGAGCGCGGATAAATTGCTTTCGCTGTTCCATCTTTCGGCGGCAAATGCGAAATTTTCCGATTATTTTGCGTGTCTGACAGACGATGCGATTTATCTTGGGACGGATGCAACCGAACGGTGGACGGTGGCGGCTTTCAAAGCTTTTGCGAAACCCCATTTTGATAAAGGAACAGGTTGGAATTATCGGAAAGTTGAGCGTCATATTCAGGTCTCCCCGGATGGGAACCATGCGTCGTTTGACGAATTGCTCGATCATATTCCTCCAAAGGGGCAGTCGGGTTATGGCCGGTGTAGAGGCACCGGGGTTTTGCGCCTGGTGAAAGGGGAATGGAAAATTGAGCAATACCACCTTACCATTCCGATTCCCAACGATCTGGCCAAAGTGGTGGCCAAAATGATCCGTGACAAAGAGCCCAGGCCCTGATAATTTGGTTGAGCTTTAAGTTTCATACGGTGGAAATTTCTCGGGGTGTATTGCCGTGGATTCAGGCAAACTGCAATGATAATCAACCAATTTGGACCTTGAAAAATTCTTTGACGAAAGTCGGTTCAGGGGCCAATTCTCTTTTGGGGCAATTGGATCCAATAAGGGAATCAGGGTTATCCTGATCCAGGGTGAATGAAATGAATAGGTATCTGTTGGGTTGGTTTCTTTGGGGGGTATTGCTGGTTGTTTGGACTGTGGCATTGCTTCGGCCTGAACCCGTAACCATTCAGGAAAATGTCGTTCCCAGCCATTGGCGTTATTTTTTGGCCAAGGGATTTCATGTCGGGATTTACGCCATTTTGGCGATCTGGGGTGGATACCTTGTTTCCCTGGCAACCTCTGTGTCTCTTGGCGCCATCATGGCCGGAAACACAATGGGCGCCGGAATAGGTTACCGTGCCCTTGCTTTTTTTGGCCTGATTTTGCTGCTCCATGGGGCCATTAGCGAAATCATGCAGACCTTTACCTCCAAAAGGCACGGATCAGTGGTTGATGTGCTTTGGGATGGATTGGGTATTGTCGTCGGAAATGTAGTGCTTTGTCTCTATTTGACCAAAAGGGCAAGCTCGCGCATGGTCTCCAGATAGGCGGACCGGATGGATGACATAGCGCCATAAACAGATGCCTGGAGCGCGGCACCGGATGGAAATCCTGTTTGCGAAGCGAGAATTCCCAAAGCGGCTGGAGAATCCGGAAGCGTGTCTATGGCCCGGTTGAAATGGATTCTGACCCTATTTTGGACAATGCAAAGATGGGAATAGTCGTTTAAAATCCTGGTCGCCCGTTCCCTTGGCAGACATCCCGTTTCCGCCAGCATGTTCAGGCTTTGAAAGGTGTTGGGCTGAAGGATTTCAGGGATGTTTGCCGCATGGCAAAGTTGCATCAATTCAACAATGAATTCGACATCGACCATGCCGCCGGGGGCCCTTTTCAGATCCCGACCACTTCCGGTGGATCCGGATGGCTGGAATGGGCGGCTGGCCTCCAACCGCGACCGCATTTGCGCAGCCTCGGCGACCCAAGCCGATTGCCAGGGATGGCCGGAAATCACATCGTTTATCGCGGATTGGACCAGAGTGGAAAAATTGCTCTTTTCGCCAAGAATTCTCGAGCGGGTCAGGGCGAGTCTTTCCCAAAGTCGGCCGCCGCCACCCTCTTTGTGGTAGCGGATAAACTCCCCAAGGGGGAGCGCCAGACTTCCCGAGCGGCCTGTCGGCCTAAGCCTGAGGTCGATTTCAAAAAGGGGGCGTGTTCCCCCGGCTTTGGCCGAGGCGCGAACCAGTCCCTGTGCGAGGGATGTGTGCCACTGATGCGGATCGTAATCCCCGAATGCGGGATTTTCAGAGTCTTCATAAATCCAGATTAAATCCAGATCACTGAAATAGCTCATTTGTCCCGCGCCAAGTCGTCCAAGCGCCACCAGGGCATGTTGGCATCGGCGATCCGGCGTGATCAGCGGGGGACCTTTTTCGCGTTCGAGCATCATCCTGTTGTTGGAGGCCATCGCCAGTAGGATCACCTCCGCCAGGTCGGTGATTGCCTGGTTGGTGGCGTTGATGCCCACGCTCCCGGTCATTTCGCGGATACCAATTCCCAAAAGTTCCTTGTCCCGGAAGCTCCGAAGGATCAGATCCGGATCCTCGGCCCCTCGCAGAAGGCTTTCCAACTCCATGGCCAGGCCCTGGGCTGATTGGGATTTGCCCAGCAAAAGCGCATCTACCAGTTCATCGATCATGCCGGGGTTATCCATGAGAAGGTCGCCCAGCATTTTTCCCCCTGTGCAGATGTTTATCATCAGCTTAAGGGAAGGCTCATGAAAGTTGAAAAGCTCCCAAAGGCCAGATTTTCCCCCCAAGGATGCGGTGATCCTTTCCAGTTGGGAGATGGTCCGGTCCGGATCGGCGGATTGTGAAGCCAATCGCAGTATGGCTGGAGCGATACTGGAAAAGAAATGTCTTGTTCGCCTGGAGGACAAAAAGGGACTTGGTTCCGCGGCGAGCCTTAGAAGGTTTTTGTGGGCGGAGACGGGATCGGAAAATCGGTGGCGGGTCAAAACCTCCCGAACAGCGGTTGGTTCGGGATCGGGATCGAGCAGTATGTCGGTTTCGATCTCGGCCGCGTCCTTTTCGCCCGGAAAAGCCTGGTGGACAAGGTGGTTGAGGATTGTGTAGGTTGGTTCGGTCCGGCTGCGCAGGCGTTCCTGGAAGGCGGACCAGGGATCACCGATGGCCGGGTCGGTGTATCCCATGCGTCTGGCCAAGCGTAGTCGGCCATTATCGGAGTCGGGAATTCGGTGGGTTTGGAGGTCGGAGACCAGTTGGAGCTTGTGTTCGACATTGCGCAAAAAACGATACGAATCATCGAGGACCCTGGATTCCTGGTCGGTGAGACAGCCGTGGCGTTCGAGGGCAGCCATGGCGAGCAGGGTGTTTTTTTGCCGAATGTCGGGCAAATCGCCGCCATTGAGGAGCTGAAGGAATTGAATGGTGTATTCGATATCCCGGATGCCGCCGCGTCCGGTTTTGATGTCTATGCCCCCCGTCCCGGCGACGGAGCGCCGTTCAATTCGCCGCTTGAGAGCCTTGATTTCGGAGATCTCCGAAAAAGATAGATATTTTCGATATATAAAATCTTGAACACCCCGGCGGAACAGCCTGCCCAAAAGGGCGTTTCCGGCGACCGTCCGGACCTTGATCAGCGCCTGGCGTTCCCAGGTGCGTCCATGATTGTCGTAGTAGGCAAGTGTTGGGGCGAGAGCCATGGCCAATGGCCCGCTGGCGCCTTCCGGGCGAAGGCGCAGATCGATCCGCCAACCCATTCCCTCCTCCGAGTGGGCGGAAAGAAGCCGGATGACTTCGCTAACCAATCTCGCGTGAAATTCCGAGGCGGTGATCTGGGTTTTGCCGCCAATCGTTTGCCCCTCGGCGGAATAGACCAGCAAAACATCGATATCGCTTGAATAGTTGAGCTCCTCACCCCCCAGTTTACCCATGGCCAACAGGGCGCAGGTGATCTCGGTTCCGTCGGGTGTTTGTGGTTTGCCGAAGCGCCCGGCAATACGGCTATGCGCGATATCCAACGCGACCTCAAGAGCCGCGTCGGCGATCCGGCTAATGTCGCGTGTGATTTCCTCAAGGGGGCGTTCCCTGTAGAGATCATTAATCGCGACGCGCAATAGCTGGGCCATCCTGAAGCGGCGGAGGATCCGGATTTGTCCGGGTTCGTCGTTTACATCGACAAGTTCCCTGCCGAGGTGTTCCACCATTTCCCAAAGGCTCGGAGAGCGCTTGACGGGGTGGATGCACACTTCCATCGCGGAGGGGTGTCGGGCAAGGTGGTCGCCGAAAATTTTTCCCGAACCCAAAACTCTCAGGGCACAATCGAGAGGCCTGGCCTTTGGTTCCCATAGTGTCGCCAGCGGGATTGGATCAGGCGATTTGAGGTTGGAAGTTTGCCAACGCGCCAACTGTTCCAGGGCCAGTTCGGGGTCGGCGGTTTTGGAAAGGAATTTCCCCAGGAGGGGATCGTTGTCACGAATGAGGTTTGGAGCGTGCCGCCCAAGGAGGGCGAGGTTGGATTTTACCCTTTGATTTTCCCAAAGATCCTCAATCATTCCGGATCTGGAATGGCGGTTTCCCATTGGCGTTGGGCTATTCATAGGATGGGGCCCCTTAAGGGGCATTGTTATCCTCAGGCCATGGGGAGGACAATTGTTCCCGGTTTTTGGATCGCGACGGGTTTTGAGGCTGCATGGCGTGCCTGGGCCAACCGGGACTCATCCAGGCGGCCGCTGTTTTCGGTTGTCACTATCCGTCCCAACAATGTGAAGGCTGTCGCTTCCTCGACGCGCACCCGAACCAGCGATCCGGCCAGCCTGGGCATTCCGTCGAAGACGGTGATAAGGTCGTGCATCGAGTGTCCGGTCATTTGGACCGGGGCGTCCGGGGCATAGGGTTGTCCAAGGCGTTTTGATTCGCGTTTCGCCATAAGGCTTGGGCCTTCGACAAGGA
>CAWUOD010000219.1:0-5909 GCA_963923115.1 uncultured Singulisphaera sp. | reverse complement strand
ACACAAGGAGTATCGTCGGCAGCGTCAGATGTGTATAAGAGACAGAACCCACCCCTAGGACCATCCCCACCTTGCCGGCCAAACCGCACAATCGGCCAATACCTGATTTGCCCGCCATGGTGGAACTCCCCGGATGCTCTGTGTACATAAAAAAACCGCAGGACACGAATCCAATCGTATCCTGCGGAGAATTTTCAGGGCAAGAGGCTTCAGTTGGAAGCGGTCTGACCGGCGAGCAATACTTCCTTGACCTTCACGGCGACATAGTATTGCCTGTGACCTGTCAAACGACGGTAGTTCTTGCGGCGACGGTACTTCTGGATGTAGTGCTTGATCGAGGGGTGGCCAACAACCTCGACGATTACTTTGGCGCCTTCGACCTTGGGCTTGCCAAGGTGAAGCTGGCTATCGGTCTTGACCAAAAGGACTTGGTCGAGTTCCAGCTTGGAACCGACTTCCGCCTCACGGTGATCGAGCCTTACAATATCGCCCGTCGAAACCCGATACTGCCGCGAGCCGTCCTCTACTACCGCATACATCGCACCAAACTCCTCAATATGCTCAGGAACTAACAAGGATACCCCATATTCGGCTTTCTGGCTAGGCCCATTTGCTCAAAGTGGAGCCGGGGCCAAATATGACCAACAAAAACACGGATCCACAATCAGGGCACAAGCCAGACCATGCCGGGAACCATTTCAGGCACAATTCCGTTGGAATCGGAACACGCACCTGAATGGATAAAGGGAAGGGAAAGGCGGGAGAAAACCTGTTGGCAGGAGACAAAGACCGACACATGGGAACAAAATGGCTCCAAAACCGGCATGGGGCGGAAAATCATCCAACACTTTTACCTTTTCACAGGTTCTCATTGGTTTCCCGCCTTGTTTGAGGCTCAGGGCAAATTAGAATAAGATTAGTGCCATTTGCCCATCCCGAGGTCGGAAAGCCGTTTTTCGCCCCGGAATCAATGAGCCCGGTTTCTCCAAGGAAAATCCCCCTGGGCCATATCCCGAAAGGGTCGGCCCACAGGTTGATGAACGCTTGGGACCCAGGCCAGGCCGCAAAGCTGATCCCATGAAAACTTCCCAACTCGATGCAAGCAACCAGGAAAAGACCGGCTTAGGCAACTATTTCGTCGCCAATTACCCACCCTTCTCCTTCTGGAATCAGGGGAATCTGGCCAAGGTCGAGGAACTTTGCCTTACCAAAGCCCCTGCGGATCGCCCCTTGGGCCTCTACCTTCACATCCCTTTCTGCCGCAAACGCTGCAAGTTTTGCTATTTCAGGGTTTACACGGACAAAAACGCAAGAGATATCGAATTCTATCTCGATTCCCTCGTTCGCGAAGTGGAAATCCTGGCCAGCTACCCATACCTCGCCAAACGCCCCCTCAAGTTTGTCTACATCGGGGGCGGGACCCCCTCTTATCTCTCGGTCAACCAGATCCGGGGTTTGGTCGATCGCCTCAAGCCCCTTTTCCCCTGGGACAAGGCTGAAGAGATCACCTTCGAGTGTGAACCGGGCACGCTTCAACAGCACAAGCTCGAAGCCCTGCGCGAACTGGGTGTCACCCGGCTAAGTTTGGGTGTGGAGAACTTTGACAACAATATCCTCCAGTCCAATGGCCGGGCGCATCTGGGCGAAGAGATCGATCGGGCCTACGGCTGGGCCAGGGGTTGCGGCTTCCCGCAGATCAACATCGACCTCATCGCGGGCATGGTGGGCGAGACCGATGCAAACTGGACCCGTTGCATCGAAAAAGCCATCTCCATGGCGCCTGACAGTCTCACCGTCTATCAGATGGAGCTCCCCTACAACACGGTCTTTTCGAAAGAGCTTAGGGTGATCGGCCAGGACCAGCCCGACATGGGTGGGATCGCCGATTGGCCAACCAAGCGCCGCTGGATCGCGGAATGTTTCGCGGCTTTTGAAAAAGCAGGCTACACCGTCACCAGCGCGACCACCGTCGTCAGGGATCCCAACGCGACCAAATTCGTCTATCGCGACGCGCTTTGGCAAGGCGCGGACATGATGGGAACCGGCGTGGCGAGCTTCGGCCACCTAGGTGGCATTCATGTGCAAAACCTCGACGCGTGGGAGACCTACACCGGCGCGATCAGCCAAAACCAGGCGCCCTGGGCCCGGGCCTATCCCCTTACGCCCCAGGAGAGCTTTGTTCGTGAGACAATTCTTCTCCTAAAAAAGGGAAAACTTTGTGGCGCCGATTTCCTGGCCCGCCATGGCAGGATCCCGGCCAGGGAGTTTGCCCCGGTCTTCAGGATCTGGGAGGAGAGGGGCTTTGCCCGGATCGATGGGGACGATGTCATCCTCAACCGCGAGGGACTGATCCAGGTCGACCGATGGTTGCCTGAACTTTTCCTGGAAGAACACAAGAACTACAAGCGATACACCTAAAAGACCAACCATGGCAGAAGACTTGTGGTTCACGATGGGAAAGATTCCGGCGCGGTTGCCGGCCGGGATCCTCTACGCAAAAAATCATATGTGGGCCCGCCCGGAAATCGGGCCGGATGGCAACCGGCTCCTTCGCCACGGCTTCACGCACTATGCCATCCTCCTGATGAAGGATGTTTACTTCCTCGAATGGAATATCTCCGAAGGGGACCCGGTCACACTCTCCCAGGAGATCGGCCATATCGAAACCTCCAAGGCGGAATCGGGGCTCTACTGTCCCGCGCCGGGAACTCTCGTCCGGTTCAACGCCTCACTTCTCGACGACCCATCGGCCATCAACACCGATGGCTATGGATCGGGTTGGCTGTTCGATCTGGACGCGCCCGACACCGGATACATGAACGCGGAACAATATCTCAAATATCTCTCCGACAACTGGGAAAAAACCCAGGCGATGCTCAAGGGGAAGATGAACCAGATCGAGGACGATGAATCATGAGCAAAGGCAAACTCACCGTGGTCATCTCCCAGGCGCCGGGGAAAAACCCCGCCAAGCGCGCCCTCGAGGAGAACCTCGCCGCAAGCCTTCTCATGGAGCCGGGGATCGAGCTTTCGATCATTCCCCATCTTTATGACCTTGGCCCCGACCACACCGGCAGGCTCTTTCTCGAATCGATCCCGGGGGACATGGTCGTTTTGGCGTGGCTCTTTCCCCGCGCGGGGTTTTGGCTGTTGGACCGGGATGGGATCCGTGGAACCGAAGGGCAAAGCCCGCTCCACCCCATCGCCGAAAAGGACGATGAGGACTCCGACGAGCCGCCTCCGGAAAAAGCGCCGGGAATCGGCCCCTTGGGAGAGGTCCCCGACCGGACCATCTGGTGTCTGGACCTTCGCGACCATGCCGGACATCAAATCTATCTGGAAGAGATCAGGCGAATTCGGGCCGAGGCGGCCCTCCTTCGGGAGGGGCGACAGGCCGCGAAGCAGGCGACCAGGCCCCCGGCGGTGATCACCCTCGGTCTTCCCACCCAAAAGAAACCCACCCCCGAGTTCACCCCCGAGACACTACTCGCGCCGTCCAACCGCCGCTGGTATCCGGTCATCGACTATTCCCGATGCACAAACTGCATGGAATGCCTCGATTTCTGTCTCTTCGGAGTCTACGGTGTCGATGGGCTCGACCGGATCCTTGTCGAAAACCAGGACAGTTGCAAAAAGGGTTGCCCCGCCTGCAGCCGTGTCTGTCCCGAACAGGCGATCATTTTCCCCGATTACAAAAGCGCCGCCATCGCGGGGGCGCCTGTTGGCAACATTGGCGGTCTCAAGATCGACCTCTCCAAACTCTTCGGGGGCGAGGACCAGATGGTGGTCGCCGCCCAGGAACGCGATCGCGAACTGGTCAAGGACGGGCGTGATGCCGTCGGGCTGGCGGTCGGGATTCCCAAGCGCCAAAGCGACAAACCCAAAGGCCCCCGGGACGAACTCGACAGTCTTGTCGACGCCCTGGACAACCTGGACATTTAGACTTTCCGGACATCTTAAAAGAGGAAATTTCCAACCATGTCCGACACTGCCATCCTGGAAGAGCCGGCCCCTGCTGTGACCCTTCCCGCACCGGCCAAAAACGGCCCCCCGCCTCCCAAAGCGGCCCCGATCCCCTCCTATACCGGGATTTCGGCGTATATGGCCGACGCCAAAATCGCCTCGCTCATGGCTTGGCGGGCGGTACGCGAACTCAATTGGCGGGTGCTTGCCAAAGCCGCGTGGCTCTATGCGGCCAAGGGGTTCATCGCCGTTGAAGCCTATCGCAGAAGGCTCAAGAAAAAGAAGCTCTATCCCCCGTTCATGTTTGTTGCGCTGACCAACACCTGCAACCTCCGCTGTCACGGATGCTGGGTGGAAAAAGAGGGGACCGCACACCACATGCCCCCCTCCGAACTCGATGCGATCATCGAGTCGGGCAAGAAGATGCACGCCCACTATTACACCCTGTTGGGTGGTGAGCCCTACATGTACAAGGGGATCTGGGAAGCTCTCGAACGCCACCCCGAGTGCTATTTCCAGACGATCACCAACGGCATGCTCTTCACCGAAAGAAACGCCGACCGACTGCTCAAGCTGGGCAATGTAACGCCGCTGATCTCGATCGATGGCCTGAAGGAAAGCAACGACCAACGCCGCGGCGAAGGGGTTTACGACTCGGCGTTCCAGGGGATGGAACGGCTCAAAAAGCGCGGGATTCTTTTTGGTGTCGCCTGCACCATCACCAGCAAGAACATCCACGAGGTCCTCACCGAGGAATACCTCAGGGAACTGATCAAAAAAGGCGTAATGTACATCTGGTATTACTTTTATCGGCCGGTGGGACAGGATCCCCATCCCGAATATTGTCTAAGTCCCGACCAACTGGTCGAGGCCCGCAGCCGCCTGGTCGCGCTGCGCCAGCGCCAGCCGATCCTGATCATCGACAGCTACTGGACCGCGACGGGCGAGGCTTTTTGCCCGGCGGCGATGGGGATGGGTTTCCACATCGGACCCCAGGGGAGCATCGAGATCTGCCCGCCACTCTCCTTTGCCACCGACAAGGTCAGCGACAACGGAGGCGACCTGGTCAAAACGATTGGCGAGTCAAAATACCTGGGCGAGTTCGGCGAATTCGTCAAATGCCGCACCAAGGGTTGCGTGATCCTGGAACATCCCCAGGAACTTGCCACCTACATCAAGGACCATGGCGCCAAGGACTATTCCAGCCGGGATATGTTCGCGGAGTTGTCCTCGATCCAGCCCCGTTCCAGCCAACATCTCCCCGGCCGGGAAATCCCCGAAGCCAGCCCGATGTACCACATCCTCAAAAAGAATGTGTTCTTCGGCATGGGCGCGATGTAGGGCCGGAAGACTGGAAAAGCGGGAAGACGGGAGGCCGCAAGCTTCCCCGAATTTTACACGGCCCCGGGTTTTATCTGGCACGGGTTTTATCTGGCACGGGTTTCCAATCCTTTTCAGGTTGCTTCCGATTCCGGGGACCTGATTGTTATTTCAACCACCAAACGAAAAAAGGCCCCCCATTTGGGAGGCCTTTTCTTTTCATTACCATCGATCCGAAAGGCTTTAGGCCTTGGAGACGCTGGGGGCGCCCTCAATCTGGACCGGCTTGTAACCACCCCTGGTCATGAAGAACAGGATGAGGAGGAGATACAGCACGGCCATGGTCGCGGGGACATAAGCGGTAAGCTTGAGAGCTTCCTTGCCGCCGAAGATGCCCGCATCCGATACAAACTTCTTGTCCTTTTCGGCGGAACCCTTCGCGGATTCCCACCAGGTCACAAGTTGGGCGTGGTTTTTGTCTTCGCGCTTTTCCTTGACGAGCAGTTCGCCAACGCGCTTGAGTTCCTTGCCGTTGTCCTCAAGGATACCCACCTTGGCGCCGTCGAGACCGACCGCCTTGAAGGAGAAGAATTCGCTCTCCTTTTCGGCTTTGTAGCGATCGTAGG
>CAWUOD010000218.1:0-5925 GCA_963923115.1 uncultured Singulisphaera sp. | reverse complement strand
GAAAAGGAATCATTGGCCACACAGGATTGCAAAATCCGAACCAGACCTTATTGCGGAAATTGAAAAGGAGCGCGGTAATCGTATCTGAGCTTTTTGTTCAGGGCTGGCTCATTGGTAATGGTCTCGTTTTTCCCATCCCATATGAGCAACTTTTGGGAACGAAATGCCAGATTTCCCAAAATCGCAGCGGAGGTATCCCTGTGTCCCACCTCAACATCCGCATTGGGGGTTTTACGGGAGCGAATGCAATCGAGGAAATTGCGGGTATGGTCGGCGGTATCGGCCTTGCCTTTGCCAGTGAACGGTTTGACTGGGGTCGATTTTTTGGACCGCCATTCTTTCCCAGCGTCCCTTTTGAGAGGATTGGCGACAGGAAATTCCCCAAATGGCATCGGATCGGGAACTATTTCAAATCCCGATCCGCTGATAAAGCAAGCTCCCTTGGTGCCTCTTAGTTCCACTTCGGCACCGTTCCTGCCCGCAGGGAAAGAACTGGCATTGAACTGGGAAAAAGTGACAAGAGTTCCGCCCGGGTATGTCCAACAAACCTCCATAGTATCGGGAATTTCACGGTTATCCTCCACCGCGAACTTCCCCCCCAAAGCAGTAACCGCGATCGGAGTATCCTGTCCTAGCGCCCAATGGATAATGTTAAGGTAATGGACACCCTGATTGGTCAATTGCCCACCACTTTGGTCGAAAAACCAGCGAAAACGGTAAAAGGTCCGGTTTCTGTTATAAGGGACTTTGGGCGCGGGCCCAAGCCATCGATCCCAATCCAGGCCCCCGGGGGGATGTTCATCCGCGGGTTTGCCAATTCCCAAAGGCATTTCATTTTGAATATGAAACGCGCGGGCCACGGTGACTTGGCCAATCTCACCATCGCGGACCCTTTTGCAGGCCTCCCGCATGAATTCCGAGGATCGCCTCTGCAAACCAACCTGAACGATTCTGTTGTGTTTCCTTGCGGCGTTGACCATTGCCCTCCCCTCGCCAATCGTCAGGCTGAGCGGTTTCTCGCAATAGACATCTTTTCCGGCAGCGCACCCTTCAATGGTTTGGAGTGCGTGCCAATGATCGGGGGTAGACACAACCACCGCATCCACATTTTTGTCATCCAGCACTTTTCTGTAATCGTCGGTGTCAAGCATCCCCTCGACCAATCGTCCCTTTTGTCCAAGCTTTGCCTTTGCGAAATCCCGGTATGGCTTCCAGAGGTCACATATAGCAACAAAATCGATATCTTTATGAGGCAAAAACGCGTCTACATTCTGGTCACCCCGGTTTCCCATCCCAATAAAACCCAGACGGATTTTGTCATTGGCTCCCATCACCCGTGAGGCGGATAGGGCCGAACCGGCCACAAACGCTGAAACGGCACTGGAGGCAAACAGCCGACGATCAGGCTTTGGCATGATCAACTCCGTGTGAAAGCACAAAAGCAAAAAGGTAAAGCGCCGTCGGGCCCGAGGATGATCTCAGGGAAGTTTGGCTTTAAAAAAATCCAATTCCTGCGCCAAAAATCGTTCACGCTCGGACAAATCGCTGGTTTCATATTCTCCGTGAATGGTAGCCATTCCAGCGAATTGCCCCTTCCGGAGTGCCGCGCCCACCTTATCCCAAGCAACCAAGCCACGCCCGGCGATCACACAAGTGCTTGAGGGTTCAAGACGCCCGGGAGCTTTGCCAATGGTAAAATCTTTTAGAGCCATCATCGAAACCCGGTCTTTTATCGCGGCATACTCCATCGGGAATGGGCCGCCACAGAGGGAAAGGTGTCCGGGATCAAGGAGTACCCCGATGAAATGGGGATCCGTTCCCTCCAGCAACCAGGAGAGACTGATTCCGTTGCAACCCAAATTGGCCCCAGAATGGGTGTGATACAAGATCCGAATATTGTTTTTTTCAGCCAGCCTGGCAAAAGCGGCCAGGGTTTTCCCGGCCTGTCTCATTTCGGCATGAAACTCTGTCCGAAAGGGAAAATATCCCATCTTCACAAATGGAACCCCGGCTTTGCCCGCCGCCTCGCATACAGCGATCATTTTTGGATCGTCGGGCCGGTTGAAATCGGTTGGAGCACTCACCAACCCAATGATTTTTCCCGCGTCAGACATTCGTTTAGCAAAATGGGGGAATTCGCGAACCGCATTTTCAGGGTGTATTGCATAGCCGGGACGAACCGCAAGGTCGAAACCATCGACCTTGTTTCGCACCGCAAAATCCACCAGTTGTTCCTGGCTCAGGTCCCGGAGTGTCTTTGTGAAGTAGATATATTTCACCAAAATCCTCCCCAATTAGGCCAAATTTATTCCACAGGGTTTTCGAGTGTCCCGATACCATCAATCGTTATCTTTACACGATCTCCGGTGGCGAGGGTGAATTCATCCGGTGGAACGATTCCCGTTCCCGTCATCAGCATCACCCCATTTGGGAAATCATTCTCCCTGGCCAGCCAATCCACCAGATCAACCAATTTCCGTGCAAGTTTCGCGGTCGAGGTGGTTCCGCTGAAGGCCAAATTTCCACCCCTGAAAATCTCCAGACTGATCTCGAGATTTTGCAGCTCCTCCGGGGAATGGGAAAGAAAAATGGCTGGCCCCACGGAACATGAACCGGTGTAAACTTTTGCCTGGGGAAGGTAAAGGGGGTTTTCGCCTTCAATATCCCGCGCGGACATGTCATTGCCTATCGTGGCGCCAACAATCTTCATTTGGGGCGAAATCACCAAGGTCAACTCTGGCTCGGGGACACTCCACTTGCTGTCTTTGCGAAAGCGGACAACACCACCCGGAGGGGAAACCCGTCGGGGGGTCGATTTAAAAAAGAGTTCCGGCCGCGGTGCCTTGTAGACCAAATCGTAAAAACGAGCCGCGCCCTCGGACTCCGCCTGGCGTGCCTGGCTGGAGCGAAGGTAAGTCACACCGGCCGCCCAGATTTCCTGGCGATCCACCGGGGCAAGGAAACCGGTCACAAAGGATGGATCCCAAAGGGTTTTACCTTTGACCATGCTGCCAACCCGTTCACGGGGATCCGGACTATGAAGGATTTCAGACAAAAGGCCGGGGTTTTCCCGGAGGTTACCCAACTCAACCCATCCCTGACCCGCATCACAAACCAGGTGAAAACTTCCGGAACCCGTGATCGCCTTGGCAAGTTTCATTCTTAATCCTTGAAATGGGAGGGAACACCCCAGCCTTGGATTAGCTGGAGCGCTTCATTGGTCTTTCCCTTTTTGATTAGATCCAAAAGGTCATGAAGGCAACCGATTAACGCACTTGAAAAGGGAATCGGCAATCCTTTGGGAAACTCACCAATTCCCAGGTATTGTCCAAGAGCCCATAAAAGTTCCTCAATACCTTTGCCAGATTTTGCACTGATGAGGATTTCCCCGCCAGGCAACTGCTTTTTGGGCAAAGTTAAATCGTCAGGAAGTAAATCCCCTTTATTTTGAACGAAGATCGGTTGCCTGAAATGCCTAACCGCGCTTCCTCCCTTATCCAACTGTAAATCAAAGGAATTTGACGGGACTGAAACATCGGTCACCCAAATAACCGCATCAACCTTTTCGGTTTGGCCGATGGCCTTTTGGATGCCCAAAGCCTCCAGCGGGTCATTCGCATCTCTTAAACCCGCAGAATCCGTGAGGTTGACAAGCCAGCCATTCAGGGAAATCTGTCCCGTCACCAAATCACGCGTGGTCCCCGCCTGAGATGACACAATGGCGCGGTTAAAACCTACCAAACGGTTCATCAAGCTACTTTTCCCGGCATTTGGTGGCCCGGCAATCAAAACTTCGAAAGGCCGAGTCATTCGCATGGTCTGGTCGGAGAGGGAGAGACTACGCTCCAAAATTTGGGTAATTTTTGCCAACTCTCCCAAATCCAGCAAATCTTTTATGTAGGCTATTTCCCTGGGCCATTCCTGCTCAGACAAAGCAAAAATGCGTTCAAGCCAAATCCTGTTGGGACACTTTGCCAAAGCGGATAATTTTTCCCCTTCAAAAAAGCCTCGGGAGGAGGCGAAATTCGCGTGTTCCGGAGTTGTGTGTTCGAATGCTGCGAAAGGAATTCCCAGAGCGGCGATCCGTTTTGCCAAAACCTCGTCGGCCAGTGGGCCGTGATGGGACTGAATCTCGGCATGGTTCCCTCCGGAACATTCCCTCCAAACCAGGAGGACCTGGTCTCCCCTCCCTTTGGAGTCAGGAAATGTCCCCAACCAGGCCGATCCGGGCAATGGATTTTCCGGAATCAGGCTGTTTTTTACCGAACGAAACCCTTCCCGAAGCAAGGACCACGCCCCCACACCGGAGACCTTTAGGACAGATAGGGCGCCCGGTCCTTTTCCGGTTAGCCATCGGGCATGGACCAAGGATTCCCTGGAGTTCGTATCCATTAACCCGGCCCTTTTTTTGCGGTAATTTCATTCTTTTTGCATTCAAAAAAACCAATTGCCGCCAACATCCCGCGAAAAAACATCACGGGATCCAGATTCGCTTCGGGAACAGAGGGGAAAATCAGGGTCGAATCCCGGCCGGTGAGGTGGAGTCGACATTTGGGAAATTCTGCCTGTGCCCTGCTCCAGGCCTCGCGGGTAAAACCTGTCGCCGCCATATGTATGCCGAGACTGATTGCTTCCCGCGTGGTGGAGGCGGGAAAAGCCGCGGGAACCTTGTTCCACTCGACCTCAAAAAGTGAGCTTGCTTTTCGAGCGAGTGACTGGTTCATCACACCCATCCCCGGCCCTATGGCCCCTCCCCTAAAGCGCCCCAAATCGTCAATAAAATTGGCTGTGATCGCGGTCCCGGCATCCACGACAAGGTGGGGGCCGGGGCCGTTTTCCACCTGGGCTCCAAGACACACCAAAAGGCGGTCCACGCCAACAGTTGTGGGATCGACCATTTCGCGTTTTATGGGGATATCATCACGAACGAGGATACGGGCGGTTGAGCCCGCGCCGGTTATTTTCGCACACCATAGATCCAGTACTTGGGTATTTGATCCCGCCAGTACCACTTTTTTCCCGGGAATCCGCAATTCCGGGGGAAAGTCCTCATGCAGATGGCGGGTTATTGCGGCCAATGACAAATCAACCAGGTCCACGGACCCTACCGCCATCACCTTGCAGGATGTATTTCCCACATCCACAAGATAGTCAGGCAACATTTCTCCCACGACCCCCATTTTGTCTTTGTTAATCAAGTCGTGCTGGTGATTTTTAAACCACCAAGGGTTTCCACAATTTTGGAAACCAGTGTATGCAGCCCCTGGCCGGTCACCGCAGAAATGGACAGGACCTTGACACCGGTTTCCTTCTCAAGCCGCTCACGAATTTCCACACTCTCTGGAATTTCCGATTTGGAAACCACGATAAGCTCAGGTTTGGATTCGATTCCCTTTCCGTGGAGCATCAGTTCATTTTTGACCACACGATAATTTTCCAAAGGGTCGGAACCATCCATGGGTAATGGCTCGACCAGATGGACCAAAACCTTTGTACGCTCCACATGGCGCAGAAATTCATGCCCCAATCCAACACCTTCATTGGCCCCCTCAATCAATCCAGGGAGATCGGCCAGCACAAAGCCATGGTCGTGACCCATCAAAACCATTCCCAGATTGGGATGTTTGGTGGTGAAAGGGTAGTCGGCGATCTCTGGGGTTGCGCGGGAAAGGCGACTCAGCAAGGTGGATTTGCCAGCATTGGGAAGGCCCACTAGCCCCACATCGGCTATGGCTTTTAGCTCAAGCATAACCCAGCGTTCTTCACCAGGTTCACCCGGGGTAAAAATTCTTGGAGCGCGATTGATCGAAGTCGCAAAGGACCGATTGCCTCTTCCGCCTTTGCCCCCCTTCGCGATAACAACGGTGTCACCCGGTGATACCAGATCCTTGATCAGGTTCCCACGATCACGGTCGTAGACAAGCG
>CAWUOD010000217.1:0-5938 GCA_963923115.1 uncultured Singulisphaera sp. | reverse complement strand
CCGAGTCGAAAGAAATCCCATGGTTGAAAATGGTTGTCGTTGCCGGTTGTCCTGGCATTTGATGCATCAACCAAATGGCACACTTTTGGATTAATTGTTGGTTTTGGAGCAGGCCGATTTGCCATTTTGGCAAGGGTTTCCAGATTCCTACCCATGTTTTTGGCCCAATAGGAAGCCCCAGAAATTTTTCGTAAAGCCGTGAAATCCTGTTAGTGCTTTCAGAATCCGAATTGGGGCAAGGCGGATGGGCGGAGATGGTATTTGGGTTTGAGGCCTTGGCATGGGGCGAATATTTCCCCTCTGGACAGAAATTATTCGTTGGGCTGTTTGTTCCTTTTGAGTTGGCCGGACGGCGCGACTGCGGTTAGCCTAGAATCAGATAGTAATTCCTTCCGGAGCGTTTTTCATGGCCGAATCCAGGGTGATCCGTGTGGGGCACAGTCCCGATCCCGATGACGCTTTCATGTTTCATGCACTGGCGAATGACAAGATGGTCACACCTGGCCTTAGATATGTTCATCAATTGGAGGATATCGAGACGCTTAACCGACGCGCCCTGAATGGAGAACTCGAGGTTAGCGCCGTTAGCATCCATGCTTATGCCCATCTGCTTGACAAATATGCGCTGCTTTCCAGCGGCTCGAGCATGGGTGATGGATATGGCCCCCTTCTGGTCGCCAAAAAACCGATGACACTATCGGATCTCCGGGGGAAGAAAATCGCGGTTCCCGGAACATTGACCACAGCGTTTCTAACCCTTTCGATCGCCCTTGGAAAAGAATTTTCCCACGAGGTGGTGGAGTTCGACAAAATCCCCGATGAGGTGATTTCCGGAAGGCAGGAAGTGGGGCTGCTTATCCATGAGGGGCAATTGACTTATAAGGAAATGGGTCTCCATGCGGTTTGTGATTTGGGTGTCTGGTGGAAGGAAAAAACGGGTTACCCGCTTCCGCTGGGAGGCAATGTCGTCAGGAAAGACCTCGGCCCAACCTTGATGCGCCAGATCAGCGAGGACATCAAAAAGAGTATTCGATATGGTCTGGAACATCGGGGAGAGGCGCTGGTCCACGCCCTGAAATATGGACGGGGAATGGATCCCGGGTTGGCGGACCAATTCGTTGGGATGTATGTAAACGATTGGACCCTTGATTATGGTGACAGGGGAAGGGCGGCCATTCGGCGCCTTTTGGAAGAAGGGTACAAGATTGGGCTTCTTCCCGAACCGGTTCAAGCCGAGTTTGTAGAATAAATCCATAGCGCGTCGGCGACCATCACCGGGTCGCGCCGTTCGCGGTGGAGGCATTCTTCCCCATGGCCGCCTGTTTCCGGATATTTATTCCTTTTGCTTGGCTCCTGATTGGTCAGCAATGGGTTTTCGCACAAAATCTGACCCCTGAACAGAGTCAAAGCCGTGCAGTGGCTGCCACGGGCTTGCGCGCGGTTTTGGTTGGGGCCGAGCCACAGGTTCGCCAACCGTTGTCGATGAGCTTTGACCACAAAGGTCGGCTCTGGGTTCTGCAATATTTGCAATATCCCAATCCGGTTGGTCTCAAGGCGGTTTCGCGGGACCAATTCCTTCGAACGATTTGGGATAAAAAGCCCGAAGCGCCCCCCAAGGGAGACAAGGGTGCGGACAAAATCACCATACTTGAGGATCCCGGTCCTGATGGCCGATTCCGAAAAAGCAGGGATGTGATCACCGGGCTGAACCTGGCCACCGGCTTTGCGATAGGCAGGGGTGGGATCTTCGTGCTTCAGGCTCCTTACCTGCTCTTTTATCCAGACAAAAATGGCGATGATGTGGTCGATGGGGACCCTGAGGTTCTGCTTGATGGTTTCGGAATGGAAGATTCCCATGCTCACGGCAATTCCCTGATTTGGGGTCCGGACGGTTGGCTTTACGGAGCCCAAGGTAGCACTGTGACGGCAAAAATTCGTGGCATCACATTTCAGCAGGGCATTTGGCGTTATCACCCGGTCGCCAAAAAATTCGAACTCTTTTCCGAGGGGGGCGGAAATACCTGGGGCCTGGATTTTAGTCCCGAGGGGGAGGTTCTTTCAGGGACAAATTGGGGGGGATATGCCCTTTTGCACCAATATCAGGGCGCTTATTATGTCAAGGGTTTCGCCAAGCATGGCCCATTGCAAAACCCCCATTCCTACGGCTATTTTGATCATGTCCCCTATCAGGCTTTTCAGGGCGGGCATGTGACTTGTGGGGGGATACTTCACCAGGGAAAGGCGCTTGGTTCCCGATTTGACAATACCTATATAGCCGGCAATCTCCTTTCCAGCGTGGTCAACTGGCACAAGCTCGAACCCAATGGCAGCACCTACAAGGCAACCCATGGTGGCGCATTTCTCAACCCGAAAGATCTTTGGTTTCGCCCGGTTGACCTGTTGGATGGCCCGGATGGGGCGGTTTATGTCGCGGATTGGCACGACCTTCGGGCCACCCACCTGGACCCGCTTGACACATGGGACAAACGAAACGGCAGGATATTTCGCGTAGAGCCGAAGGATCCGGCGCCATTGGCGCCATTTGACACCTCCAAAATGTCTTCCATGGAATTGGTCAGCCTTCTTGATCACCCTGAAGTCTGGTGGCAAAGGGAAGCCTTGAGACTCCTTTATGAACGCAAAGACAGCGTCACGGCCCCATTTTTGATCGAGGCCCTTGACTCCCCCAACACTCCCAACCCTGTCCGAAAGCTCTGGGCCCTCAATGCCTCCGGACAACTTGATCAGGCGCAACTTCTCAAGGCCCTTTCGCACCGGGACTGGGCGGTCAGATACTGGGCCATTCGCTTTTTGGGAGATTCCGGGGCACTTGGCACAGACCAACAAAATGCACTTGAGAGCCTTGCGCAAGCCGAGGAGAATCATCGGGTTTTGGCCCAATTGGCATGCTCATCAAGAAGATGGACAGAAAAATCGGCTTTGGGGATCGTCAAAATCCTTTCCATGCGCACCGGGATTGAAAGCGATCCTTTTTTGCCTCTTTTGATTTGGTGGGCCGTGGAAACACACGCCATCAAGGGCCAAACAACGATCGGTTCATGGATCAGCGATCAGGCCTGGCTTGGATCGCCCCTTGTCAAGTCCACCCTGATAGAGCGAATAGCCCGCCGTTACATGGCCCCCGATGCCAAGGATGGAGCCAATCTGGTCGCGAAACTTCTTGAGGTTGGCGGAGACCCCGCTTTGCAAGGCCTGGAAAAATCCCTGGATGGAGTCTTTCTTGCCCGAATGCCCGAACCCCTGAAGGATTGGCTCGATAAAAAGCGGTCCGACGACACAGTTGCCGTCAGATGGATCGCATTGGGGACCAGACTGGGCGATGAAGACTCGTGGTTTCATGCCCTTGCCCGGGTGACCGGGCCAAAAACCGAAGCAAAGGACCGGATTGCCCTTATCAAACTTGTCGCGCAAAGCGCCAAGCCCGACTCGGTTGGCGCGCTGCTGGATGTTTTGAAAAATTCAGCCCAAGCCGAGGTTCAGGCGGCGGCCCTTGATGGCCTCGCCGGATTCGCGGATGGCGAGATTGGGCCCGCCGTGATCAAACGCTATCCCAAATTGGGCAAATTGGCACAACCTGCCGCGCTAAATCTCCTCGCAACGAGACCGGCCACATCAAAAATGTTCCTGGACGCGGTTGAATCGGGAAAACTGCCCGGAGATTCGGTCAATATTGACCTTGCAAGGAAAATGTCCGGGCACAAAGACCCTGATCTGATCGCCCGGTTGGAAAAAAAATGGGGCAAGCTAAGTCCATCCACGGACGGGGAAAAACAGGCAAGAATCTCTTACATCCAGCTTGTTATCAGCCGCTCGACAACATCCGATCCGTTGAAGGGAAAGCTGATTTTTGAGCAAAAATGCGCGACATGCCACCAACTTTTTGGGAAGGGACAAAAAATCGGGCCGGACCTGACTTCCGCGGAAAGACAATCGCTGGCTCCCCTTGTTGGGCACATCGTGGATCCAAGCGGAAATATCCGGCCCGAATTTCGCGCTTTTCTTGTTGAGACCAAGGATGGCCGCGCTCTTACGGGGCTTGTCGCCGAGGAAACGGGCGGCGCCGTCACTTTGCTTGACGCGAAAGGAGAGCGGATTGTCATTCCCCGGGATCGGATTGAGGAGATGAGGGCATCGCCTCTCTCGTTGATGCCCGAAAAGATACTCGACACCCTTTCCGATCAGGAAATCATCGACTTTTTTGCTTACCTGAGGTTGCGTGAGCCACCCAGGTGATTTTTTACCCTAAAGGAGAGTGAACATGAATCATTTTGTTTCCCGCCGGGAGTTCGCCAAAGCCGCAGGGGCTCTCTGCGCCGGAACTCTCGCCGCCAAGTCCGGCCTGATAGCCGCTTTTTCGGTGGATGATCAAACACCCGCGCAAAAACTCAAACTGAAAAAAGCGGTCAAATTTGGAATGATCGGTGGCGCCGGTTCGGTTGAGGACAAATTCAACCTGATCAAAAAGCTTGGCTTTCAGGGTGTGGAGATGGATAGCCCCTCGGGGGTCAATGTGGAGGAGGCTTGCAAGGCTCGCGACAAAACGGGAATTGTTATCCACGGGGTGGTGGACTCCGTCCACTGGCGCGATACTCTCAGTCATCCGGATGAGGCGGTCCGTCAAAAGGGGTTGGATGCGTTGTTGGGCGCCATCAAGGATTGCAAGGCCTATGGTGGCAGCACAGTCCTGCTGGTTCCCGGTGTCGTCAACAAGGACGCCACCTATGAACAGTGTTTTGAGCGCAGCGCGGTCGAGGTGAAAAAGGCCATTCCGGTGGCGAGGGAGGCCGGGGTCAAAATCGCCATCGAAACGGTTTGGAACAACTTCATCACCAAACCCGAGCAGATGGTCGCCTATGTGGACCAGTTTCGGGACGAAACGGTTGGGGCCTATTTTGACATCAGCAACATGATCAAATTCGGGGTTGCTCCTGCGGATTGGATCCGCATCCTTGGGAAGCGGTTGCTGAAATTTGACTTCAAGGGATATTCCAAATCCAAAACCTGGTGCGAGATCGGCCAGGGGGACGAGAATTGGCCCGAGGTCCTCAAGGCCCTGGTTGAAATTGGCTACAAGGGGGAGTTCGCGACCTCCGAGGTTCGGGGTGGCGATGAAAAACGGCTGAAAGAAGTAGCCGACCAGATGAACCAGGTGCTTGGTCTTTAAGGGCGATTCGGTTTTATCGTAAATGACACAAAGCGGAGCGGGCATAGCATTTGCCTTGCTCCGCTTTTTTTGTTTGCTGTTTGGTGAAAAACGAAAACAGGCGGCGGGAAAGACCCGCCGCCTGTCGGAAACCTGTGGATCAGGTTTTATGGACTACTTCTTTGCTGCGGCCTTCGCGGCTTTGGCCTTTTCCTTCGCTGCTTTCTCTTCGAGAACAGCCTGGGCGGCGGCCAACTTGGCGACAGGAACCCGGAAGGGGCTGCAGCTCACATAGTTGAGGCCAACTTTGTGGCAGAACTTGACCGAGTCAGGTTCGCCGCCGTGCTCGCCGCAAATGCCGACCTTGAGGTCTTTCTTGGTCTTGCGACCGCCTTCAACGCCGACTTGCATCAGCTTGCCGATGCCATCGAAGTCGATGACCTGGAACGGATCCTTCTTGACCACCTCGTGTTCGAGGTATTGGGCGATGAAGCTGCCGTAGTCGTCACGGCTCATTCCCAATCCGGTTTGGGTGAGGTCGTTGGTGCCAAAGGAGAAGAACTGGGCGGTTTCCGCGATCTCGCCCGCGGCCATGGCGGCGCGGGGGAGTTCGATCATGGTGCCAACAAGGTATTCAACCTTGATTCCCTGTTCGGCGAAGACCTTTTCCGCGGCGGCGTGAACCACACCGGCCTGGAGGTCGAGTTCCTTCTTGAACCCGACGAGCGGGATCATGATTTCAGGATGAACTTCGAGGCCTTCCTTCTTGACGAT
>CAWUOD010000216.1:0-5946 GCA_963923115.1 uncultured Singulisphaera sp. | reverse complement strand
GTTTTGACCGAACAACCAAACCAGGCTCGTCCCGAGAGGACGAGCCTGGTTTGGTTGTTCGGTCAAAACAGGCCAGTTCCAGCCGACCTTCCTGGGGAATGTCCGTTCGGTAGGTGAGGAGTTCGGCAAGGACTTTGAGACGGGCAACAACATTTGGCCCAAGGATGGCGGGAAATTTTCCCTGGGGGCTCAGGATTCCATCCAGCCGAAACCTGACCTCCCATTGGTCGGGCGCCGGATCGATATGGATGTCGGAAGCATTGGAGACCATCGCCCTTTGGACCAGGTCCTCAACGAGCGCCACAGGCTCGGTGGCCAAAAAAGGCTGTTGTAATTTGGGCGCAATACCCGTCAAACCGGGGACTTTTTTCGAAGTATCGGAGTAGTTTTCGGGGCGTTTCTCGCCGAGAACAACCATGGAATAGGCCCCTTCAACCTGGGCTGGGACAAAGCCCGGAGATGCTGTGTATTATTCTATTGGAACACCTTGGTGATTGTAAAGCGAATATTTTCATCCAACGGTTGCGGATTGCGCTTTTTCCCGTTTACAACCTGTTACATCCTGGGCGGCAGGATCCGTGGGTGAATGGGGTTGCTCAAAAAAAATCGGCCGGGGTTGATTCCGCACCGGTTATGTCGACGGATTATTTGGTGATTCGGCTTCGGTGGTCGGGTTCATCTACCATACCGCCGCCGGGGCCTTAGGATAACTTTTTGCCCCACACTTAAAACCTTGGGATTCGGGCCGGGATGCGCTACTCGAAAGTCTATCTCGAATCATTTGGCTACCATTTGCCGCACCAAGTCGTTACCACAGCAGAACTTGAGGAGCGACTCCTGCCCCTGTACAAGGAGCTTCATGTTCCTCCAGGACAGCTGGAAGCGATGACCGGAATCAGCGAGCGTCGCTTTTGGGAACCTGGCTACTCGGTCACACAGGGGGCGCTTGAGGCGGCCAAAAAAGCCCTGGCCAAGACCAATGTGAAGCCCGAGGACATTGAGGTGGTGATTTATGCCGCCGTCTGCCGGGAAAATTTTGAACCAGCCTCCGCCTGCCATGTCGCCGCCGGCTTGGGGGTTAGCCCCAACGCTTCTGTGTTTGATCTCTCCAATGCCTGTCTGGGCGTCCTTAACGGCATCATTGATGTCGCCAACCGGATTGAATTGGGCCAGATTCGGGCGGGACTTGTCGTTTCCTGTGAGACTTCCCGCGAGATTATCGACACGATGATCGACCGGATGCTGGTCGAGCGCAACATGGAGACCTTCAAGTCGTCCCTGGCCACCCTTACGGGTGGGTCGGGCGCGGTTGCTGTTCTTGTCACTGATGGAAGTTTTGGCAAGGAATACAGGCGAAAGCTTGTCGGTGGAACCACCCAGGCCGCTCCCCAGCACCATGGCCTTTGCAAATGGGGCATGGCGCCAGCGGCTTTCGATTTCGCGGCCACAGCGCCTGCCGCCGCGATGGGGCATATGCTCAATCTCGCCCGCCAGTTCATGTCGACCGATTCGGTGTCCGTCCTCAAACATGGTGTGGACCTTGGTCTTCGCACCTGGCGCAACTTTTTGCACAAGTTTGGCTGGGCCAGTGACCTGATCGACAAGGTGATCTGCCACCAGGTGGGAACACCCCACCGCGACACGGTTCTCAAGGCTCTGGGTATCGATCGCGCAAAGGACTATTCCACCTATCCCTATTTGGGGAATATCGGCACCGTGTCCTTGCCTCTGACGGCCGCGCTTGCCGAGGAGCGGGGCTTTCTCAAACCAGGTGACCGGGTTGGTTTCCTTGGCATAGGCAGTGGTCTGAATTGTCTGATGCTTGGCATCGACTGGTGAGGTCGCTGTGAACCAGATTTCGTCCGGGGGCCAGGCTCCCAAGCCCCATCCGCTTATTCCCGCGATCCCACAATCCTTTCCCCGCCATGGCGCCGCCATGGCCTGGTACGAATCGGGTTCGGGGCACCCTGTGATTTGCCTGCATGGCAATCCAAGCTGGTCGATCCTTTATCGCCCGCTATTTGAAGGGCTGGGTGATGGGTTTCGTGTGATCTCGGTGGACCAATTGGGTTGTGGGCAATCGGGCACCCCGAACGAGGATTATGGTTGGGGGCTTGCCGACCGGATCGCGGATTTTGGCGCTTTCATCGACCATGTCGCTCACGGGCAAAAGGTTTCGCTTGTCGCCCACGATTGGGGCGGAATGATCGCGACTTCGTGGGCGGTCCGCAATCCCGACCGTGTCGCGACCTTGACCCTGATGAACACGGCGGCGTTTCGCCTCCCCCCGGGAAAGACCCTGCCCAGAACGATAGGCTGGTGTCGGGCTCCTTTTGTCGGGCCGATCCTGACAAGGGGACTTAACGGATTCCTGAAGGGGGCAATCCGGTACTGCACGACCAAACCCCTGGGGGCCGCGGTCGCGAAGGCGTACCTTGAGCCCCACCACGATTGGGCCAGCCGCCGATCGATTATGGAGTTCGTCCGGGATATTCCCCTAAGCCCCGATCACCCCTCCTGGGGAACCCTCCTGGAAACGGAAAGCCGACTCAATTTTCTCCGCGACAAGCCCATTCTTTTGCCCTGGGGTCTTCGCGACTTTGTCTTTGACGCGGACTATTTGGCGGAATTTCAGCGGCGCTTTCCCTCCGCCCATGCCGTTCCCTACTCCGAAGCGGGGCATTGGCTTTTGGAAGATGAGCCCGAATCGGTCACCCGGGAAATTCGCCAGTTTCTTCAAAAATCGGCACCGGGGCCCCGAACATGAATCTTTTGGGTGGGGAAGGGAATATTGTCACCGCCCTGGAAAATCAGGCCCGGACCCAGCCCGCCTTTCCCGCTCTTGTCGAACCAAAAATTTCCGGTCTGAGGCGAACCAGCCGGGCGGTGACTTTTTCCGAGCTATTTGATCACGCGACCATTTTGGCCAAAGGATTGGCGCATCATGGTTTTGCTCCGGGCGATCGGGTGGCCGTTTTTGTCCCGCCTTCCATCGAGTCCTTTGCGCTGATTTTTGGTCTTTTCCGGTTGGGTGCCACGCCCGTGATGATCGATCCCGGCCTCGGGATCCGCGGTATGGGGCATTGTCTGGAAGAGGCCAAACCCTCGGGATTTTTAGGGATAGCAAAGGCCCAGATCGCCAGGCTGCTTTTGGGATGGGGAAAGTCCACCATCAAGCGGTCCGTGCAGGTTGGTCCAACGGTGCCATGGGCGGGAGCAAGTTATAACGAGGTATTTCGGGCCGGGGTCAGGGAACGGACATCGGACCTGCCCAAGGGGGGATATTCCCGGTCGGATGCGCCTCCCGCCGCGATTCTTTTCACTTCCGGATCAACAGGGCCAGCCAAGGGAGTGGTCTATTCCCATTCCCATTTTTTCTCCCAGCTTCGCCTGCTGGGTGGACATTTTCATCTGGGGCCCGGGGATATCGACATCCCCACTTTTCCGCTTTTCGGACTGTTCGGACCGGCCCTGGGGATGCGGGAGGTGATTCCGGTAATGGACTTCACCCGGCCGGCGCAGGTTGATCCGGTCATGCTTACCGATCTGGTGAAAAATCACAAGGCGACCAGTCTCTTTGGCTCTCCCGCCCTTCTTCGTCGACTTTGTTCTTTTGCTGTTCCCTGGGGAGTGCGGCTGGAAACCCTTGGCCGGATTGTCTCGGCTGGGGCGCCTGTTCCATTTGATATCGTGGCCCGGGTCAAAACCCTGCTTGCGTCCGGGGCCGATGTCCACACTCCGTATGGCGCAACCGAAGCGCTTCCGGTGGCATCGATCTCGGGTTCGGAAATATTGGGAGGGACCCGGGAGGGGACCGAGCAGGGTATGGGCGTCTGCGTCGGACGCCCCATGCCGGAAATGGATGTGCGGATTTTGAAGATCTCCGATGGTCCCATGCCCAACTTTGGGGAAAGGGATCTTGCCCTGCCCGGCGAAGTGGGAGAAATCGCCGTCGCGGGCCCGGTGGTCACGCGCGAATATTTCGGACGACCCGATTTGACAGGATTGCACAAATCAAAAGGCCCGGACGGAAAGATGTATCACCGTATGGGGGACCTTGGCCATGTGGATGGCCGGGGTCGGCTTTGGATGTGTGGTCGCAAATCGCAGCGGGTCGAAACGGCCCAAGGGCCGCTTTTTACCGAAGCCATCGAAGGGATATTCACGGGCCTTGAGGGAGTCAGGCGCACGGCACTGGTGGGTCTTGGAGCCCAGGGATCGAAAACGCCGGTCCTTTGGGTTGAGCCTGAGGAAAATGTATCCTGGGAGGAGCTATTGCCCCGTGTGCGCACACGGGCCCAAGGGCATCCGATGGCTTCAAGAATCACAACATTTTTGCCGGAGCCTGCTTTTCCGGTGGATATACGCCATAATTCCAAGATCCAGCGGGAGGTTCTCGCGAAGCGGGCCGGGGGACTTGTTCCATGAGGATATTGGTCACCGGGGGGAATGGTTTTCTTGGGCGGGCCATTGTGCGCCGTCTGGTGAACCTTGGGCACTCCGTTACCACCCTGGCGCGCCATTCCCATCCGGACCTGATGTCCTGGCGTGTGGAACAGGTTTTGGGAAGTATTACCGATCCCAAGATTGCCAACCTTGCGGTGAACGACCAGGACGCGGTCATCCACACCGCCGCCAAGGCCGGGGTGTGGGGAAGCAAAAGCGAATACGAAGAGACCAATATCCAGGGAACCCGGGTTGTTCTTCAGGCGGCCATTCACCGTGGGGTGTCCCGATTTGTCTACACAAGTTCCCCCAGTGTTGTCTTTGATGGGCACGATGCCCCCAATCTTTCCGAGGAACAAGCAAAGTACCCGGCCACCTATCTGACCGACTACAGCCGGACCAAAGCGATTGCCGAGCGCGAGGTTCTGGAAGCCAACGGAAAAGGGATCTCGACGGTCGCACTAAGGCCGCATCTGATCTGGGGGCCGGGAGATCCGCACCTTTTGCCTCGGCTTTGGGGGCGCGCAATTGCGGGGAAACTTCGGTTGATTGGTCCGGGAAACAACCGGATTGACACGACTCATGTCGAAAATGCGGCCGAGGCCCATGTCCTCGCGGTGGAAAAGTTGGGGCCGGGGTCGGCTTGCTCCGGGAAAGCGTATTTTGTGACCAACGGTGAACCGTTGGCCATAAAGGAACTTTTCGCCCGATTCCTGGAAGCGGCAGGGATCGACCCCAAAATCCCATCGGTTTCCCCGAAGATTGCTCGGATGATTGCCTATCTGAGTGAGCGGTGGGCTTTGTGGACCAAGCAAAAATCCGAGCCGTTGCTGACCCGGTTCGTTGTGGATCAGCTTGCCTCGGAGCACTGGTTTTGTCTGGATAACATCCGCAAGGATTTGGGGTATCAACCGGTGATCAACACTGATGCAGGCCTGAAAGGGCTGACGCAATGGCTTCACGCGGTCAAGGAATCCGAGTCCACAAGCACCCTTTCCGCAGGTTCCTGAATCTTTTCCACAAAACAGTCTAGAATGACCGCGTGTCCCTTCTCCCTCCCATTGCCAGGAGCATGCCATGAGCTTCAAAATCCAGCGGGTCCATGTTTATCACGCCGAAGTAGAGGACAAGCCGGGAGGTGTGGGTTCCAAGTTGAAGGCGTTGGCCGCCGCCGGCGCGCATCTGGAATATGTCTACAGCCAACGCTCCGCGTCCAAGCCCGGTGTGGGCGACCTTTTTGTTGCTCCCCTCCGCAATGTGGCCGAACTCAAGGCCGCCAAAGAAGCGGGAATGACCGAGGCCACCGAGCCAATTGTTATGCGCCTTGAGGGGGACGACAAGGCGGGCTTAAGTGGCAAGGTCACCCAGGCATGGGAGATGGCCGGGATCAATCTCCATGGCCTGGTCATGTCAGTTTTGGCCGGGAAATTTGTGGGGTATGCGACTTTCGATACTCCCGAGGATGGCAATCGCGCGGCGACCATTCTCGCAGAACTGGGA
>CAWUOD010000215.1:0-5958 GCA_963923115.1 uncultured Singulisphaera sp. | reverse complement strand
GTGTTGGCCGCCCAATTGAGCTTGGGGCCAAGAATTGGCTCATCGGTCGCGAGGAGTTGGAGGTCATCATCGAGAGTCCGGACCGCGGGAGCGGCAGGTGGGCCATCGGTCGCCGGATCCATTGGGGCCGCCGCGGGTTTTGGAGCGGCTTTCTGATCCGCCTTGCCATCCGCGGGAGCATTACCCTTTTCCGGATCGGGCTTGGCGGGTGCGTTGCGGAGAACATCCCGGGCCATTTCCTTTTCGTTTTTGTCTTTCACCTCGGGATTGAAACCCCTGCCTCCAATCCGAATCTCCGGTTCGGGAATTCGGATTTTTTTTGTCTTGGTGTTATCGTCGGCCTGCGGGAGGTGAAGAGCGAGGATATGACGGTTTTCGGTGGGAATGTAAAGTTGGAGATTATCGGCCACCATGGGGCCTGAAGGATTGGTTCCCAGGGGGAACCTCCAATCAATATTTCCCGTTTTGCGATTGATGGCATGCACGCTGCCGTTGTTGACGGCGAAAACCAGCTTGTTATTCCAAGCCAGGGGCAGGGTCACCTGATAGGGAAGCCCCGGAAGGGTGTGCCAAAGTTGCGAGCCATTTTCGGCATCATAACATGCGACGGTGCCGCGCCTGGTTTGGGCCAGAATCTGTCCCCCGATCACCCAAACATCATGAATGCCGTCCCGCTTGTCCTCCATCGGGAGATTGGCGCTCCACATATGGACAAGGTTGAGGGATTCGAGGTGGCCCCGAGGCGGGGTGGCTGGGGTCGTGAGAATTTGCGAACGGGTTTGCGAACGGACGCCCGGAACCACCAGGGTGCCCATCGCCAGACCAAACACCAACCCGCGCAGGGCGAAACGCATCATGCCCCACCTCCTAGTTGCCGCGACAAAAACAATTCCATTCATGCCCAACTATAACCCAAATGGGAATTGGAGCACCGAGAACAGGTGGGCAAGACCGGGAATCCGTGTTGAATGATTCCAGGATTTCGGAATTGGGGGCGTCTTTGGATTGAATCGAGCCTATGCGTTGGACATGAAATTCGGTCGAACGCCGACTATTTCTTGCCCAACAAGCGCTTTTGCCTAAAGAACGCGGTTAGGATTTCCGAGCATTCGCCCTCCATCACGCCGCCCATCACCTGGCTTCGGTGGTTGAGGCGGGGATCGTTGGTGATTCGGTAAAGGGTGTCACATGCGCCCGCTTTTTGGTCGGTGCAACCATAAACGACATAGGGCAGACGGGCCTGGACAATCGCTCCGGCACACATCGGGCATGGCTCGAGCGTCACATATAGCACGCACTGTTCCAGGCGCCAGGAACCAAGAGCCTGCGCCGCCTGGGTGATGGCGACCATTTCGGCGTGGGCGGTGGGATCCTTGAGCCGTTCGCGCTGGTTGTGCGCCCGGGCCACAACCCCTTTTTCGAGGGAGACAATCACCGCGCCCACCGGAACCTCGTCCTCGTCACGGGCGGCCGCCGCCTCCTCGAGGGCCATCGCCATGTGTTCGACATGAAATGGATGCCTGGGATCACTCCAGGGGATTCCGAATTCCTCGGGCAACCATGTTCCCGGATCAATCACCATGCGGACACCCTATTCCTTATTTTCGATCGGTTTCCACCAAAATCCGCGCGACGACCTGGCGATACCCCGGGGAATTCTCCATCAGTTCCGCATGCCCGCCAAATCCCTCAAGCGATGGACCCCGCAGGAAAAAAACGCGGTCGGAGTGCCTTAGTGTGGATGGCCTGCGCGCAAGCATCAAAACGGTTTTCCCGGCAAACCATCTTCGGCATGCATCGTCCAGAAGCGCCGCTTCCGGGGGCGAAAGAGGGACTTCAGGATCCTCCCAAAGAATTATGGAAGGATTGGTGGGAATGGCGCGGGCCAAAGCAACCAGGTGGCGGGCAAACGGGGTGAGAGGCGCCCCCGCCCCATCGAGAACGGTTTGGTAACCATCGGGAAGCTCACGCACGATTCGGTCCAGGTGGACCCGTTTGGCGGCGTCGATCGCGATGGCTTCGGCGATTTCGCGCCCGGCGATGATATTGGACAGGATGGTTCCGGGAAGCATTCCATCCGAGGGGCAAACCATGGCCACCTGGTTTTTCAGGTCGTCTTCCCGCGCGGAGCGAAGATTGACCCGATCCAGACGGATGTCCCCCGAATTGGGCTCCACCAACCGGGCCAAAAGTGCGAAAAGCGCATGGACGGTTTCCGGATCTTCGCTGACAAGGGCAATTCTTTTACCCGCCGGAATGGCCATGGTGACCCCCGCAAGGAGGCGTTTGCCAGAATCCTCATCGCGCAAACAGACATCATCCAGTTCCAGGCTCTCGGTAATTGGGCCCAAAGAGCGTGTCCCAGGGCGCATGGGGGGATCGCGTTCGTCGAGAAACTCAAACAGTTCGGCCGCCAAATGGGAAACCGACTCGCCACGACGGACAATCCGGGCCAGTTCCATCGCGGCGAACTGGATCCCCGCGGCGCATATCCCCGCACCGATGGCGAGAACCATTGCGACGCCCGATCCCCTCAGGCCAAACCATGCGAGACCGACCCCGGCACCGACAATCAGAAGGATGCTCAGGGCTTCGGTCGCGCCATAAGAAATCATAATCCACGCGGTCCTCCTGCGAGCCGCCCCCAGACGGTCCACCCAGTGCTCGGCCTGGGCGTGTTGAATCGCCTCGATCCCAAGACTGTGGGTCATTCGAACGGGCATGAGCGTGCTACGAAGAAGATCGGCCATTGAGGAAATATTCGCCCGGCCATTTTCCAGGGTCTCATACCGAAGGAAATCCCAACCCAGTCGCGCCGCAAGCACCAGGAGGGCCAAACCAAAAAGCCCCAAAAACGACCATGACCCAACCAGGCAGCCCGCAAGGAAAAAGCCTGAGCAAAACATGGGCAACCCATAAAGTCCCGAGATCTCCTGGGCGAAAAAACCTGTCAGTTCACCAAGGTTTCCTTCCAGCGGGGCCAATTTTCCCACCGATCCGGGTAAAATTCGCATCCGCTGCAAATTTTGGGATTGGCCGGCAAGCATGAGCGCCAGGCGTGTACCTCCCTCGGAGGCCGCCCGAAGCGCCCCAACTCTGGCCAGGAACCAGCCCCAGACTGCCAAAGCAATACAAACGGAACCAAAAAGAAACATCCAGCCCAAAGCCGCATCGGTACGCCCCCCTCCGGGAAGCCTCGCAAACCATCCGGAAATCATCGACAAGGCGCCATATCGTGCGGAGGCAAGGCGTATTTGGACACTATTAAGGCCACCGTCCGTGCCAGGCTTTGTGGCTTTGGGATCCAACCCGGATTGAAGCGCAAATCTGGCAACCATCGCATCCCAGATTTCGACACGAATCGGGTCGTTCTCCGGAATTACCTCATAGGCAAGTTTTGCGGCCCCAGCCTGGCTTTGTCCGGTTAAAAGGAGAGCCTCAAGTCGATCCTGCGGAAGATCAAGGCTCCAAAGGCGCGCCAGCGAACGGGCCAGTTGCGGATCCCCGGAAGCCTGGGGGGCAATTGTTCCCATTTGGCACAAAAGAAGAAGTCCCAGGGCTACCGGGATGACGAACAACGCAAGAAAAAAGGAGGCAAAAAACGAACCCACGAGGCTCAAACGCCCGGAATTCGGATGGATCCAGCACTGATTCCTGGCTCGGCGCATAGCCCAGGCCGGGAAAGGAGGGGTGCTCATCAACGGCTCCCAAACCTTTGGTCTGCCGCTTTAAGCTCCCCGCCTATAACAACTTAGGACAGGTATTGCGACAGGTCCCTATGCGAGATCCCGATCCTCGAACAGGATAAGACCAAGCAAAAGGGCCACGGTGGTGTACATGATTCCGTAAAGGCTGACCATCCCAATATAGACAAGAAATGGCCCCGGGGCCGGAGGAGCATCACCTATGAGTGCCGGGCCAATCCGGAAAAACTCCAGGGAGGGAAGAATTGTGTCAAAAACCTTCCCCGTAAATTCGAGCAGCGTAGAAACCGGATTGTTGGGATTGGTGGCCCTTGCGTTGGCCCCAATTTTCACAAGGACCGGGGTAAGGTGGGCCATCAGATAGATCGAAAGCACGACGGGCATATTCACCGTGACGGGAAGACGCGTCGCCAATGAGACAGCAATCGCCGTCAAAAGCGTGATCTGCCAACCGGACAGAATCACACAGGGGCCCACTTCATAAAGAATCGTCAGCCAAAGACTGATTCCGCGCAACATACCCAGGGCGCTGGTGGGAAGCTTGCCCGCATTGGTCATGGTTTGAAGCCATTCGACGACAGGCAGCGGATCCATTCTTTCGATATGGCGCTTGAGGAATATGGTGACTTCAAACCAGGTTCCCAAGACGAAAATCATAAGCATCGCGGCCAGGATGATCCCAACAAATTTGCCAATGAGGAATTGGCGACGGGAAACCGGCTTGCTCAAAAGGGTTACCGCCGTTCGGCCCTCGATTTCCTCGCTCACGAAAAATGCGGCGGCCAACGCCCCGAACACCGCGCCACATAGCATCAGGAGGTCATAGCCGATCTCCTTGACCATCTTGTCGTCTTCACCGAAGGTGAAATAGGGAACCATCGGGGCCGCGAGCATCATCAGAAAACCGAGCCCGCCCAAAAGCCAGAACATCGGCTGGCGAATTCCTTCCCGGAAAGCCGCAAGGGCGACAGCGCCCCCTTTGGGCCAAATGATTCCCAAAACAGGCACGCCCACGATGAAAATATCGAGCACAAACTGAAGCTGGGCCAAAGCGGCATACCACTGCCCCAAACCTTCGGTCACATCCGCTTCGAGGAAATTCACAATGGTGATCGGCAAAGCCACGCAAGCCACCAGGCCCGCAACGATCGGTGGAAGGATAGCTCCCACCCCAGCCTTGCGCGGACTTTGGACCAGCCCCGAGGCCAAAAGCCACGGGATGGCAAGAACCACCTGGAGGAGAGTCAGCAAGAATCCGGGAACAAACCAGTCAGCGGAAATGTTCATGCGATGCCTGGAACCGGGATGAAAGAAATAAGATCAGTCAACCTTATCCTATGGGATCGACCGGGGCTCGGTCGAGCGGGAAACCCCATCTGGCTCGACCCGGTAGCTTGGAAGGGTGCCCCAAGCCAGTTTTTCCCGCAAAGTCCTGTAAAAAGAACGACCGGGAATCCGGATCAGCTGAAAAGTAACGGGGGCTTTGCGAACCAAAACGGTTTCACCAGGACCCAATGGGACCTCCACCTGCCCATCAACCATCGCGATCAGGGGATCCCGGTCATTGCCCAGGCGAAGGGTCAATTCCCGGTTGGCCGACTCCACCAATGGCCGGCTGGTGAGGGCATGGGGACAGATCGGGGTAATCACAAATGCCTCGGTTTCCTGACCGAGGATTGGACCTCCCGCCGCAAGACTATGGGCGGTCGATCCCACGGGAGTGCTGACAATGACCCCGTCGGAACGATATTGGCTCACCTCGAGCCCATCGATGAAAATGCTCAAGTCAACCATCCGGAAAGGGTTTCGCGACTTGATGCACAAATCGTTCAGACCCAAAACCGGGGTCGGACCACCCGGGCCGATGCATTCGAGCATCATGTGCCGGGTCATCGAAAAGGTTCCCGATGCCAACGCATCAAGAATCAGATCAATTTCGGAACACTGATAATCCGCCAAAAAACCCAGTCGGCCAAGATTGATTCCCAGGGCGGGAATTTGGCCGTAACCCATCTGGCGCGCGGCGCGAAGAATGGCCCCATCGCCTCCCAAAACAATCGCGAAATCGACCTCGACGGAACCCAAATCCGCGGATTGGTGCAGGTCCACAATCCGCACATCGGCTCGGGAACGCAAATGCGGGATGATTTTCTCGGCTGCCTCGGGCACGCCTGGGCGGCGGGCATTCCCCAATACGGCTAGCCTCATCACGCCCCCTCTTTCGACCTGACCGGACTCGGGCACCCAAAATAGG
>CAWUOD010000214.1:0-5968 GCA_963923115.1 uncultured Singulisphaera sp. | reverse complement strand
CCAACCGGCGAGATCCCAATCCACCAACGCCCCGGACTTCCAGCGCATTCGCCAGCGGGGAAGCCTTTCGGGCTCGGTGGCCAGCCCCAACGGCATGGTGGCCATCAGGGGCGAGGCGCTTGTCGAATATGACGAAAGGGTTGTTGAACGCGCGCCTTCAGGCGAACCGGTCCGCACGATCCGTCAATACCAAAAAGCCAGCCTTGTCCGGGAACAGGCGGGACAATCGGGCGAGGGATTGCTGCGGCCCGCGCTCAATCCGATTGTGATTTTGCGACAAGGCACAACCGAGGTCCCTTTTAGCCCAAGGGGCCCGATGACCCTTGGCGAGGTGGACCTTCTTCGGACTGATGTTTTTGTGGGTGCCCTGGGAGGTTTGTTGCCTCCCCCGGGGACCGCGCCGGGGGGATCCTGGAAAGCGTCCGATGCCGCGGTGCGCGAACTTACCGATCTGGAAATGATCCAGAAAGGCTCGATCGATTGCACCTTTACACCCCAATCGGGAACGAACCCCGCGCGGGTTTCCTTCCGTGGTTTGGTGGAAGGCCCCCAGGAGGAGGGACTGGCCCGCCACGAGATCACCGGATCGCTGGAACCGGATGGTTCGGGGGGGATCCGGGTTTTGGATATGCAGGCCTCCCAACTGCTTTTGGGGCCGGGTGGAACCGAACGGGGACGAATCGCCGGGCGCTTTTCGTTGGAAAGAACAGGCCTTCCCCAACTGCCCAATTTGTCGGATGCCGCTTTGACTGGACTCAAGCTGACACCCGACGAGACGAACACGAGGCTCCAGGTGGAAATCGCAGGAGCGGGATTGGGTTTTACCATGAGTCGGCGGTGGCGCGTGATCAACCAGGCCGAGAAACAGGTACGAATGGCTTTGCCTGGAGGGGCTGAGGTTCTGATGACCCTGGAGGGGAGTGACCGGCTCCCGGGCCTTGGTGAACTGGTAAATGAGGGAAAAACACAGCTGCAAAAAGAAAACCAGAAGCCGGGAGAGCCAACCAATCCCGTTTCACGGGAGAAACCCGGGGTTCGCTTTGAATATTCGGCATTGGTGGCGGCCAAAGCGGACGGTAGCCAGGACCGGTGGGTCTACGGCGTGGTCAGACTTCAAAACAGCCCGACGCAAGTGGGCTCGGGATCTTTGTTTGCATGCAGATTCCCCCGGGCAAGCTGGCCTTTTTGGGACAGGGAAATCGATGAACTGACCCGAACGGGGCTATCTTTCTATAAACTGCAGCGATGAAAGACCTTTGGGCGAATTTGAGGCCAATTTGAGGCCAATTCAGGCAGCCTCTTGCCAGTCCAACTTTCCTTGACCGGGAAATTAGGCTATATTAGTGGTTTACGATTTTCCCGAGGCGGACCATGAAGAAGAACATCCATCCCAACTACGAAGAAGCCACCGTTTCCTGCGGTTGCGGCAACAAATTTACCACCCGCAGCACCCGCAAGCAGATCACCGTCGAAATTTGCTCGGCATGCCACCCTTATTTCACCGGTAAAATGAAGTTCGTCGACGCCACCGGTCGCGTCGAGCGGTTCCAGAAGCGCTACAAGAACTGGAAGGGCGCCACCGCACCTGTCGAAGCCTAATTCGTCAGGCGGGATTTACGGTTCGGGCCCGGGAGTTTTCCGGGCCTGTTTGCTTGACGGTTACGGTTCCCGGCATTTCGCCTGGGTCTTGGGGGATTCCAAAAGATCGTGTCCTCGCCATTTCCGGATAGCTATGAAGCCCTAGAAGGGGCATTGTCCCGTCGGGCGGAACTTGAGGCGCAGCTTGCCGACCCCAAGGTCGCCGAGGATCGGGCACTTTTGACCCGGGTCGCCAAGGAACATGGCTCCCTGGACAAGCGACTGATACCCTATGTCGAGTACAAGGACCTGATCGCCCAGCGCAAAGACCTTGTCCTGATGGCGGAAGACCAGTCCGATGCCGAAATGGCCTCCATGGCCAGGGACGATTTGGCTCGCGTCGATCAAAGGCTGGAATTCCTCACCGACAAAATCGAATCGCTCCTCCTCTCCGAGGGCGAAACCTACGACAGCATGATCGTCGAAATCCGCGCCGGAACCGGTGGGGATGAGGCGGCTCTGTTCGCGGGCGACCTTTATGAGATGTACACCCGCTTCATTCGCACCAAAGGCTGGAACACGGAAGAAATCAGTTTCAGCGCCGGCGAACATGGCGGCTTCAAGGAAATATCGTTCTCCGTCAAAGGCGATGATGCCTGGGAATGGCTCCAGTTTGAATCCGGCGGACACCGTGTCCAGCGCGTGCCCAAAACCGAAACCCAGGGGCGCATCCACACATCCGCCGCGACCGTCGCCATTCTCCCTGAACCCGACGAGGTGCAGGTCGAGATCCGCGATGAGGATATCGAATGGGAGCGGATGCGCGCGGGTGGAGCCGGTGGGCAACATGTGAACAAGACCGAATCGGCGGTCCGTATCGTCCACTTGCCCACGGGCATCGAAGTCAAATGCCAGGACGGACGAAGCCAGCACAAAAACTATGACCAGGCAATGCGTATTCTCCGTAGCCGGGTCCATGAAATGCAACGCGTGAAACTCCACGCCGAACGGGCGCAGGCCAGACGCAGCCAGATCGGCTCGGGCGATCGCAACGAACGAATCCGCACCTACAACTTTCCCCAAAACCGTCTCACCGACCACCGCATCAACCTGACGGTTCACAGCCTGGACAAGGTGTTGATGGGGGAAATCGAGCCGATTATCCAGCAACTGCGCGACACGGACCGCAAAGAGCGGCTGGCCGCCGCGAAACTCGCGGACAAACCCTCGAACTGATGTCACCCACCTCCTTCCGGAGCCGCCGCTGATGTCCGTGACCGATCACCCCTGGACGGTCGCCCGGCTCCTGGAGTGGACCTCGGGACATTTCGCCTCCAAAGGAAATGATTCCCCCCGTCTGGAGGCGGAAATTCTTCTGGCCCAGGCCATGGGCTGCAAACGGATCGAGCTTTATGTGCGACACGAGGAGATCCCCGGCGAGGAGGTTCGTGATCGTTTTCGGGGGTTGGTGCGCAGGCGGGCCTCGGGCGAGCCGGTCGCCTATCTGGTGGGCCATAAAGAGTTTTTCTCTCTCGATTTTCTGGTGTCCCCGGCGGTGCTCATTCCCCGTCCCGACACCGAAACCCTGGCCGACCAGGCCCTGCGCGACCTCAAGGCACGGGCCCTCACCTCGCCACGGGCCCTTGACCTCGGAACAGGTTCGGGATGCCTGGCCATTGTCCTGGCAAAACTTGTCCCGGCGCTGAATGTGACGGCGGTCGACCTTTCCCCAGAGGCGCTCGCGATCGCGGAGCAAAACGCCAGGCGAAACAAGGTCGAATCCAGGGTTCAATTTCTTAATGGCGATCTTTTTAGTCCACTTAAGGACGGGGACAGGTTTGATCTTGTTGTGAGCAACCCGCCCTATATCCCATCGGGCGATATCGCCGGGCTTGAGCCGACCGTCCGCGATTTCGAACCCAAAAGCGCGCTGGATGGCGGGCCCGACGGCTTCGATTTTTACAAACGGATCTTTGGTGACGCCCCAAAATATCTCCAGCCCCAGGGACGGGTGATGGTGGAGGTCGGCATCGACCAGGCCGAAACCGTCGCTTCCATGGCCCGCGAAAAGGGTTTTGTCCAGGTATCCATTGCCGCCGACATGGGGCGGATTCCCCGGGTGGTCGTGGGCCGGTTGGGCTAGCGCCCCATGGTCCCAAATCTTTTTGCCAACAACCAGTCCCGGTGAGCCCGCCTACAAATAGCAGGGGTTGGGCAATCGCCGTTTGCCCCGGATTAGATATCAGGCCCGAAGGAAACCTTCCATGCCCCATCCCGATCGGCTGATCATCGGCGTCACTGGCGCGACAGGGATTGTCTATGCCCTCAAACTGCTCGACTTGCTGGCCGACAAACCCATCGAGACCCACCTGATTGTTTCCAAAGCGGCGGAGTTGACCCTGCACCATGAACTGCCCGGGCTCAAGGTCAAAGATTTAACCGGGCGCGCAAGGGTGGTTCATGGCATTAACGATTTGGCCGCGGGGCCGGCCAGCGGCTCCTTCCGCACACGGGGAATGGTTGTGATCCCCTGTTCCATGAAAACGCTCGCGGAAATCGCTGCCGGAATGAGCTCCAACCTTTTGACGCGGGCGGCCGATGTGACGCTCAAAGAGCGCAGAAAACTGGTTCTGGTTCCGAGGGAGACCCCTCTGAATCTGATTCATCTGAAAAATCTGACCACCGTGACCGAGGCGGGCGGGATCGTGTTCCCGCCTGTTCCCGCCTTTTACACCATGCCCCAGAGCGTGGACGAATTGGTGACGGCAACCGCCGCCAGGGTATTGGACCTTTTGGATGTCGATGTGCCCCAGCTGAAGCGTTGGGGGGAATAGGGGGCCCAACCGGCGGGAATCTCTCCCGGATGGGCCATTTTCCCCAAAGGGACCATCGGGTAACGGCCCTCGGAGACCCGTTCCACCCCCCCTTTCGGTTATGGAGGCCACTTCCCGGAAAATTCAGGAAATTACACCCAAAAAAATCGCTGCCGATGACCATTTGACTCGCATTTTGCCGAAAAGATTGTTATCTTAATGATGTGTTTCTGCGGGTATTCCCCAGATGCACCACAATGATGCTCACCGGAGGACAGTCCCCGGGCAAGACAGTTGTGCACCACAAGTGTGAGGAGGGCGGACCCTGTATGGGCTTCCGCCTAATAGCGAATTATGTCAATCGGTATCATCGGCACAAAAGTAGGCATGACCCAAGTTTACGACGCTCAAGGCAACTGTGCCCCGGTCACGGTCATCCAGGCTGGTCCCTGCCCCATCCTTCAGGTTCGCACCAAGGAAAAGGATGGCTATGAAGCCATTCAGGTCGGCTACAAGGACAAGAGCCGTAAACGCGCCACCCGCGCGGAGCGTGGCCATGTCTCCGAGGACATGGAATCCAAGCGTCGCAAGCGCCTGCCCGCCGGAACCACCCTTCCACCCAAAGCCAACTGCGAACCCCAGGAATTCATCCGCGAGTTCCGCTTCGACAAGGCCGCCGAACGCAAAGTGGGCGACAAGCTTACCGTCTCGGAGATTTTTGGCGAAGTCAAGCGCGTCGATGTCATCGGCACCACCAAGGGCCGTGGCTTCACCGGTACCATGAAGCGTTGGAACTTTGCCGGTCTCCCGGCGAGCCACGGCGTCAAGAAGGTCCACCGCTCCGTCGGTGGCACCAATGTCGCGTCCAACCGGGGTTTCGGTCGTCCCAAAAAGGGCAAGAAAATGCCCGGACAATATGGCGCCGAGCAGGTCACCATCCGAAACCTCGATGTCATCAACATCGATGCCGAAAACAACATCATCCTCGTTCGTGGCGCGGTTCCCGGACCCAACGGTGGCGTGGTTGTCGTTCGTCCAACCAACAAGATCAAGTAAGCCGGTTTTGGCTTGACTCCTCAAATGCCAAAGGCCGTATGGGAAAAGTCCCATGCGGCCTTTTTTCGTATTCGGGGTCTTCGTCTTAGGAGTCCCGGATTGGGAAACATCCGGGGCCCCGATTTTCAAAATTCCAAAACCAGGAAGCGAATGGCTAGACTTCCTGGATTTTTCCATGGTCATCACAATGACCGCCATGGGGGTGATGGAGGTGCCCTTCGACCAGGTAATCGGTGTGATTGCCATGGGGGACAGCGGGATGACCGCAATCGGGTCCATGGACATGGTTCGCCGGATGGCCGCCACAGGCATGACCTTTGGTGCAACCTTCAGGGTTGAGAGCACTTACGGCGAT
This sequence comes from uncultured Singulisphaera sp., assembly GCA_963923115.1. Taxonomy (GTDB): domain Bacteria; phylum Planctomycetota; class Planctomycetia; order Gemmatales; family Gemmataceae; genus SYLG01. The sequence continues at coordinate 166 of CAWUOD010000214.1, read as the reverse complement.
AGAATGCTCTTCGACCACTTTTCCGTCCTGGTGGTGGAGGTGACCGTCGTGGATATAGTCGACATGGCCGTCGTGCTGGATGGCGGTGTGGCCACAGCCTGGACCATGGATGTGGTTATGGTGATCGTGGTGCTTGCAGCTTTCTGCCATGGCAGGATTCCTTGGG
>CAWUOD010000213.1:0-5995 GCA_963923115.1 uncultured Singulisphaera sp. | reverse complement strand
AGAGGGCGCGCAAGCTGAGAAAGGTGTTTGGAGGCGGTTTGCGTCAGGCGGGAATAATTGGGGCCGGGGCGCTTTATGCAATCCGAAACAACATTTCTCGCCTTGCCGAAGATCATTCCAACGCGCAATTGATAGCGAATGTGGTGAGGAATTCTTCCAGGTTGGAACTGGATCCGGATTGCGTTGATACCAATTTGGTTTGGTTTCGGGTAAAACCAGGACAAGAAAATTCCGTTGTGCTTGCCTCACGACTTAAGGCCGAAGGGGTTCTTGTAAGTTCTCCACTCCCAGGTTTGTTGAGGGCTTGCACCCACTTGAATGTGAACAGGGATGATTGCAAAAAAGCAGCGGCTATTTTGGAAAAATTGGCAAATTCTTTGACTTAGGCGCTTGGGTAAATTGGGAGAAAGAGGTGGGCTAATCACAAATTCAGGAGAATGGAAATGGTCTCTTGGTGCCTGTGCCCTCAAAGTCTTCCTGTTTTAACATTGGCCCTGAGGAATTTTCTTTGAATTTTTCGAACGATAGCCCGGGTATGGACGATAGTAGACATGGGAAAACCAAGGACTGAGTTCCAAGGAAACCCCCAAAAGTGAGTCTGGGCCATATCTTTCCCCGACCAACACTTTTGACTTGATGCCCTTGGGGCATATTTGGTACCCTTCGGTTGGAATCACATTTCTGTCCAACAGAAGCGGTGGAAAGGGTGTTACCATGAGCCTTCATCTCCCTTCTCAACTCAACGGGCCAAGGAAGAGTGCCCAGTCGAGCCAGCGTTCTTCTGCTCCTTTTCGCAACGATCCTGAATTCCGTAAAGCCTTGGTTGAGCGGATTAAAAGGGAAATTGCCGAGGGAACTTATGAAACCGAAGAAAAATGGGAAATTGCCCTTTCCCGACTTCTCGGTTCGATGGATAGCTAATCCCTGTCAAGGTTTGAGAGTGCTGTGATTTTTTATCAATCAAGGCCAACGGCCGGATCATGGATTTTCTCCAATTTGGTGGAAAATGAGGTCCGGTCGTGATGCTTCCCAATTCAGTTACCGTCAATCAAACGCCGGAAGATAAGTTTCGCGAATATTTGGCTAGCAGAGTTAAGCCACAGCGTTTCACTGAGCAGCAACGCGAGATGGTTCGTTTTATCTTTGCCCAACACGATCATTTTGATACTGATCAAATTCTCGAGGATATGAAAGCATCTGGTCTGAAAATCAGCCGGGCCACTGCCTATCGAACCCTTGCCAAGCTTGTGGATGCTGGCTTGTTAAGGCGCCTCCAAACAGGCGATAAAACCCGTTTTGAGCATGACTACGGGTATCCGGATCACGATCATTTTCACTGCACGATTTGCAACAAAATGATCGAATTTCATTTGCCCGAGGTGGAGCGAACCTTGTCTGATCTTGCAAGGGAGCACGGATTTTTGGCTATTAGGCACAATCTGATAGTCCATGGTACCTGTGCCGGATGCAACCAGGCCAAATCACCCAGAAGGCTTTTGGACTTCATTTGATCTCTCCTCCATTAGCCCAAAAAAGCTGCTGGTTCAAATGTTTTTTACGCTGTGGATTGTTCAAATTTTTGGATATTCTCTTTGGTCCAGACGCAATTTTGGCGGCTGCCAAATTTCTCGGAGGGGGTTTTGGTTTTTATCTTCCCTTCTAACTTGCCTTTGATAATCGTGGTGGTAGACTAACAACATGAAGGGCGCTTAGCTCAGTTGGCTAGAGCACCAGCTCGACACGCTGGGGGTCACAGGTTCGAATCCTGTAGCGCCCATTCTTTTTTAAAGCTACTTGTCTTGTTATCGGCTGATAAAACAAATCTGTCACTTATTCATACAAACATTTGAAAATGATTAGTTCACAATGCCTTGGTCTGGTCGGTCAAAGGCATGATTGGCTTGGAGGACGCTTGTTGAATTTCGCTTTCAAACAAACTTCTTTGGAATTTGCGTTTGGTAAGTTTGTGCGGACATTGATATTTTTCCCCACATTGGATTCACTTCTTTTTTTCCAGGGGAATGCCAATGAATGGTTGCGAATATTGGGAATCCAGCACTCTTATGTGTTTAGGAAACCGATAGCCAAAGCCACCCTCGAAACCAAAAAAACAACCGTTGGGAAGCCCTGCTGTTTCAGGCTTGGCTTAAGATTTGATGTGGCATGCCTTCGCGGGGATGTTGCGGGTACAAAACTCAATGAAAAACCCGTCTCTTCCCCATGATCCCTGAGATTGTCTTCCGAAAATAAGCTGGGCAGGGTTTATGGGCCATCCAAATGGCTTTTTTGCAAACAAATCGCCTAAATTAGCCTGTTCCGTAAGGTGGAGTGGTTTTCGATCAATGTTTGATTTGGTGCCGGGGGAAGCGGTTGACTGTCACCCTTGTTTTATGTAATAGTAAGCTGACAGTATGCGTGATAATTGAGGCGGTTTCTTTGGTGCAGCACCAAGGTTCCTCCGACTCAAGAAAGAGCATAATACTTTTGATTTGTTCGCGAATCATTGGTAATTGCCGACTTAGCTCAGTTGGTAGAGCGACGCTTTCGTAAAGCGTAGGTCCCGGGTTCGAGTCCCGGAGTCGGCTTTTTTAACGCTTTTGTGGCGTTATTTTAAGTCGAACACATCCATTACATTCAAAAATCCGGGATGCGGAATAACTTGACCCAACATGAATTGTTTGGTCTTGTTGTCCCCTCCCAGGGGCAATCATTTTTGAAATCAAATGATTTAGTCCGTCAATCGAATCGGGCGGTTAAATAAATATATAAAATATCTTGGTTATCGTTTAATTTGATTGTGGAATTCAATGGGCGTGGACCGGAATTCGAAGTAGCCAACGGCTGTTCCGATAGGGTCCTGTTTGATTTTTGTTAGCCGGGGGATTTCCGGGAAATCCCTCCAGAAACAATTTTTGTTGTGAAAGCAGATACCCATACCGGGGAGCGGAAAAAAGTTATTTCCTTTGGGCCAGCAAGGCATCTGCGAAGGCCTTGCCCATTTGGGCGAAAATTTTCGCACTGCCAAAATAATGGTAACCCCCGTTTGATGCCCCTTTGAGTGCCTCCCTGTCTTTTAGGGAAAGGATTTCCTCCAATGCCAGGTCGAGTTTCTCCTGGTCGGATTTGGTGATACCTTCGATCCGTGCATCAATCGCGCCATAATGTTCTGGGGATTTAAGGTCATATTGGTCATTCGCATAGACCGCCAAAGTGTTTGTCCCCTTCTTCAAATATTGGATTTTATCCTTTCCAAGCGGGATGGATGCGTAGCGGGGACTGTCCTGCCACCAGATGTATGTGTGGATCTTTTGGCCATTCAAATAAACATGAAAGCCTTGTCTTGCCAGAATGGCGAGACGATAGGAATCGAACTCGAGGTCCTGGACCTCGAATTTTGAGCGCATAAGGAGGAATTCGCCTTCACCCCAATTTGATGGGAATTTGTCCAAAGTGATTCCACTGTGCTTCCAGATCCCCTTTCCGATAGGGGCATTACCTTTCATCCATTTGGTGTCGTCAAAATCGGGCATAAACCAATTTTTTGTACCGGTTGGAAGCGTTATGTCGCGAAACCGCCTGGGTTCATATTTTTCCATCCTGTCCTTCTTCGTGGGGTCAATGGTTATAAAGCTCCATTGTCGCTCCTCGGGATTGGGTTTGCCAACCGGCCTCCAGTAGTTTTCCCATTTCCAATCCTTGTCGAAGGAGCCGTCTTTTTTCAAAGAGTGCGCCGTATTTACGATGTTGTCATAGTTGCGTTTTTTGGGTTCCGCGGCTGCGATGTCATAATCCCAAAAAGGTGCGGTATCCACCGCTAACACATTGCCCCTGAATTCAGGCATTTCGGCGGGTGCTGCCATGGCTTTTCGAAAATTTCCATTCTTTTCGCCGTCGACCCCCAAGACGCCAATTACAAATGGCATGCCCGGAGCTGAAAGATCCCTGCGAACATCGCGAATGAAGTGTGCCAAAAGTCGCGAGTACTCGTCGTATTTTCCAGGTCGGTCGGGGCCGGGGTAAGTTGTCCCATCGACCAGATCATTGAATCCCTGAAGCCAGACAAAACCGGCCAATTCGAAGCCCGCTTTCGGGTCATATTCCGGACAAACCCGCTTGGGATCCGCCAGCACTTTTTTCACATGCTCGATCATCATTCGGTAAAACACACCCGAAGCGGAATTCTTCTCATCCTGCCAATTTTTGCGGTCCTGAGCTTTGGGAATCCCGTGGGCTCCCTGGGGATACTTGTCCCATAGTTCCTGGGTTAGCTTTGGGAGTTTGTATTGCCCGGCGCTGGGAGGACGGAATTCGGTGTTGAGCGACCTGCCGCCCCAGGCGGTTTTGATGATCAGGATGGGCTCCTTAAGCTCCTTCTCCATGTAGATTCCAAAGGTGAATTCAGGACCGATCTTGCCACCAATCCTGGTGGGTTGATTTCCCCGTTCGCCAAAGCCCGCCGTCAACTTGCCCAGGCCCTCGCCGTTGGCGCTGCCATCATAAGGGCCGGTCAAATAGGACATCCAGACCTTTTCACATACTCGTGGAGTCCCGTCTGGATTGCGCATCTCCTTGAGCAAAGGGGCCGTTAGCGGATCCTTGCCGATGTAATCAAAAGTGCTGATCGCCGCATGGCCCTCCATGTTGGACTGGCCCGCGAGTATGAAGACTTTGAGCGGTTTCGGATCCGCGCTGGTGGCTAATCCTACCGCAATGAATCCCGCGAAAATTGCGCCGAAAAATTTTGATTTCATCTTGTGTATTCCCAAAGAGGTCCGGGATTGGCAATCGCAACCCGGAAAATTCATAACTGGATTTGCCTTCCCGTCAGGATAAGTCACAATGCAAATGATGTTTTGCGACATCTATTTTCTTCGATATAGGACCTTTCCGCCGCCGGATTTGTTCCTGTTTTCGACGATCTTTCCAAATTCCTCAAAGCCGGAACCTGTCGGTTTGTTCGGAAGCACCTCGAATGTTTCTTTGCCATAAGGCACAGGTTTGTTTACAAGAAGATCAACAGTCCTCAACTTGAACCTCGAGTCCCCTTCCGATGCCAATTTGGCCACAAAGTAGTGATAGACCGCATCACTACCGAGGTATTCGTAACGGGGAAAGGCCGAGGATCCGTTGCCAACGAAAAGGTGATTCAAATCCTTTTTTGATCCGTCGGCCAGTTCAAAGATGGTGGCCGTCTCCGGGGTATCCGTGGTGGCTTCAATCGAGGCGATCGTATCGCGGACGCTTTTGGCTTTCATGCGCATCAGATGCGGTGGGAAGTCCTTTTCCTCTTTCTCAAAATAGTTCGCGATTTGGGTGAGTTCCGGAATGATCACTTTGGCGTGGGTGCCATATTTGAGAAGTATCTTCATCAGCTCGGGCGTGCGAATTTGGCTCTCCCAGGGATTTTGGTCGCGCGTGTAACGCACGAGTGCCTCCATCCCTTCCTCAATGTGGTGTTGCGCCAGTAATTTCAACCCTTCCACGCGAATTCCATCGGCGAACATCTCGCCGCTAGGCGCGGGTTGGACGATCGCTTCGAGAATGGCGGGTAAAAGGGGCTTGACCTCCTCAAGGGAAAGACGGCCATAGACAGAACCAATGCTTCCACGGGCCCGGCCGTCCTGATTCTTCAGCCCGGCCCTCACCGCTTTGTATAGTTCCCGGTGATCCACCCCCTCAAGCGAGCGGCCAAGAATCCCGTCTCGATCAAACAAGGCGAAGCAGAGGTACCGCTGCTGCATCCCTCGCGGGTCATGCTTTTCATCCACCTGGGCCAGAAGGTTGAGCAATTGTGGAACGGTTTTCCTGGCTGGGCCGCCGATGGAAGCTAGTGCTTCAGCAGCCTTGATGCGAAGCCATAGATCTTCGTGCGCCAAGTTCTTTATAAGTGCATCTACTGCGGGTGCCCCATGTCCGCGAAGAAAGATCAACCCTTGGCAGGCTCCATAGCGAGCGTCGAGGCTGGGAGAGCTGAGCATCCCGATCAACCGCGTAA